>CAZPIF010000028.1:0-11167 GCA_964586565.1 uncultured bacterium | reverse complement strand
AATTTTAAGCTATTTGCCATAGAAATCAGACCATTAAAAGCAGTAGTTGAATCTGGTTTGCTTGTATTGCCATTCCAATAATCTATTAGATGTTGATATTCAGGTGTTATTTTATAGCTGAAAAGGCTTGAAATTCTTTCAATACTTTTAAAATTCCACCAACTCCATCCGATATTATGTCTCTCAAAAAAATTCTTTTTGTTAAATGCCCAATGATTAGAATTTTCTCCAAATTCTCCTATCCAGAGTGGCACATCATATTCTGCACTAATATCAGTTATATATTGGTGCATCCAATGTGATGGATCATTACTTGTGACTGAGTCGGCACTACTTCCAATATAGTGATGAAAACTGTATACTATTTCATCATCAAACGGAGGTAATAGACCAGTATGATCATTCCCATACCAGTTACCTTCGATGATAACGATGTGATTTGGATCGACCACTCTTATTGAATCCACCACTCTTTCATAAATATTCCTCAAAGTGTTAGCAATACCCCAGCGAGCGGGCTCGTTCAATAAGTCATATGCACCAATAACTGGTTCATCCGCATAATATTCTGCAATATATCTCCAAGTAGAAGCAAGCCAGAGTTGGTTTTCAAGCTCTGTAAAAAGTCTAGCTTCCTGCCCATCAGAGTCTGAAAAATCATTGGTATTTTGACCTCCAGGTGCTGCATGCATATCAAGAATTAAATAAAGATTATTTTCTCGACAATGTTCAACCAAAGGGTCTAACCAATCAAAACCTTCGTTAATAAATGTTCCATAACTAGGCGAAAAATGTTTGAAGTGTAACGGAACCCGGATAGCATTAAATCCAAGATCAGATATTAGGTTTATTTCATCTTTTCCAATATAGTTTGTTCTATATAAGTTAAAAAATTCTTCTTTTTTATCTGGTCCTACAAGACTTTCTATTTCATTTTCTATATTTGTTGTTGAGGCATGTTCAATATTACAGTTCCAAATGTAACCCTCTAGTACTAACCATCCACCCAGTCCAAAACCTTTTAGGATAATCTTTTCATTGTTTTCATCAACTATAATTCGATCATGTGTTTTCAAAAACCCACTCGCGGTGATAAAATTCAATGTACACCCAAATATAATTATTTGGGTAAATAGGTGTTTAGTCATGTATTTTAAGATTATAACTGGATAATTAATATTATACTTATAATGTATCGATAAATACGAAATTATATATACAATTTTACAAATCTAGATAAAGATCCACATATATTATTGTTACTAGTATGACGTAAATAAAAAGTTGAAAACAAATATAACTTATATATATATTATATAGCATAAGAAGAAACCCTTTTAACTATAAAAATATAAAAAATGAAAACTAAATTATTTACAATTCTTTCTATAATGCTTTTTGCAGCTGGTTGCCAAATGGGGAGCAAACAAAGCACTGCCTTATCAGATGCCGAACTAGTGCAGATGATAATAGATTCTGAGAAAGAGCAGATTGATATTTCTGAACTCCCAGTTCAGTCTTTGGCATATATAGAAAATGATATTGAATACGATGAAATAGGAACCAATTTAGCTAATGGATTGGGATATGAAGTTAAGCGTATTGGAAATGGATTCAGAATTGGACATAGAAATGAAGTCTACTTTAATCTTGATGGTAGAAGACTTGACCCAACAGACTGGAATGGTAGGCGTCCTAATTGGAAAAATGTTGATGAATTTTCAGAAAAAAGAGGTCAAGATGATTGGAGATGTTTCTATCTTGTTTTCCCAGTTACTTTCGAGATGCCCGATGGTTCAACGATCACTGTTGAAACGGATGATGAAAGCGGGTGGTTAGACCTAAAGTCATGGTACGACAATAGTGGTACTGTGATTGAAAGACCAAGTATTCAGTATCCTGTTGATATAATATTTAAAACAGAAGAAAGTGAGACTACCATCACAATCGATAATGCGGAAGAGATGAGTTCTGCTAAAGAAGAATGTAGAGAGGCATTTGAAGAAAATCAAGAATGGGACGTAAGAAGATGTTTTGTTTTTGTTTTTCCAATTATTTTTGAGATGCCTGATGGTTCAACAATCACTGTTGAAACGGATGATGAAAGCGGGTGGTCAGACCTAGAGTCATGGTACAATAATAACGATGAAAACGAGGCTGAACCTAGTCTTCAGTATCCTGTTGATATAGTTTTAGAAACAGAAGAGGGTGAAGAAACCGTTACAATTAATAGTGAAGGCGATATGAATTCAGTTGAGGAAGCTTGTAGAGGTGAATTAGAAGAATATGATGAGGAAAATGAAGTAGAATGTTTTGAATATGTTTTGCCTATTACTTTTGAGATGCCTGATGGTTCAACAATCACTGTTGAAGATGAAGAGGGATGGTTTCTATTAAGAAGATGGTATGAGGAAAATATTGAAACAGATGGAGAGCCTAGTCTTCAATATCCAGTTGACATAATTCTAGAAACAGAAGATGGTGAGTCTACTCTCACTATTAATAACGAAACTGAGATGGATGCTGTATATGACAACTGTCAGGAATAGTTATAGCAAGTTTTATAAATAACCAAAATTTTTTTTAATAAAGTCCCAATAACTTTGGGACTTTATTTTTTTATTTACTTATAAAATGATACTTAGAATAGCAATTTTAATTTTCCCGTTCTATTTTTATGCTCAACAAACTGATTTGTCATCAGTAAATGATATTGACAATAAAATGAAATGGCAAGTTCTGAGGAATAGAGTAGAAAATGCTGTTAAACATGGGAAATTAACAAGAGCAGCTGCAGATAAGGAGTATGCTAAGTTTCGTGCGCATGCGATAGGGAAAAAAATTGAGACCAAAGATCCAGTTTTAGAGAAACATTTTCAAAAATATGGTATTGAAAACATTGATTATCTGAAAAATGAATTATTAGATCAAAATATTTCGGCATACCAGCTAGATGCAGTCTTAGGTGGAATATTAAGACTGGCGCATATGGCTAGGTTGGATGGTGCTAATTTCAAAATTAATCCACGGCTTGAAATATATTTCAAACAAAGAATTGGGCTGACCGATAGCCAGATAGATTATATTATTAGTTTAGTACGAAAAGATGTTAATTAAAACAAAGTACAAAATCTAAATTTCATGTATTTTTTTAAGATTACATTTCTGTTTTTTACATTTTTATTTGCACAAAACACTTCTAGTATAAGTGGCTTTGTTAGAGATAGTACTAATGGAGAACCTATATCCTACGCAAATGTATTTATAAGTAACACAACGATTGGATCTGCAACTAATCGAGATGGTTATTTTATAATATCTGGTTTAGAACATGGGAAACGTGAAATCAATGTTACAATGATTGGATATGCGGTACATAAAGAATTTGTAAATTTATCAGAAGAATCAATACGCTTAGATATTCGATTGAAAGAACAAGCAATTGAAGGGTCAGAAGTTGTAGTTACTGCTGAACGTCAAAAATTTGAAAGGTCTATAGAAAGTAGTCAAATATCTCTAGATATACGAGAAATAAACTCTGCACCAGCATTCATAGAGCCAGATGTATTTCGTACTTTGCAGATGCTTCCAGGTGTTCAAACAACAAGTGATTTCTCGAGCGCACTTTATGTCAGGGGAAGTACGCCAGATCAAAACCTGATTATGCTTGATGGAATTGCAGTATATAATCCATATCATTTAGGAGGCATATTTTCAACATTTAATACTGATGCCATCAAAGAAGCAGATTTCCATGCAGGAGGTTTCCCAGCGCGATATGGTGGACGGATGGGTGCTATTTTAAATGTAATTAATAGAGAAGGAAATACAACAAAAACTACCGGTATGGCCAATATTTCGCTGATATCTAGCAAAGCACTTATTGAAGGGCCACTACCAAAATGGCGAGGTATAAAGGGATCATGGATGATATCAGGAAGAAGGACTTATTTTGATACTGTTATCGATGCGTTAAAGATTCCATTAGGCCAAAACAGTGATGGTTCAAATATCTATTTTGAGTTTCCATACTATTTTTATGATTATCAGTTAAAGTTCAATATAGATATTGATAAAGATCATCGATTAACCTATTCACGTTTTTATGGTGATGATATACTTAATTGGAGCTGGGATGATGTTCAAAGAACAAGCAATTCAAATGTTAATGTTAAATCAGAATCTGGGTTTAGAATTGATTGGCCTTGGGGTAATCACACAAATGGGTTAACATGGCGTTGGATCATATCTCCTGAGCTAATTGCAAAAACATTTATCTCAAACAGTAGATACCGTTTTGATTTTGATCTTGGATATGAAACTAGAAATACCTATGAGTACGAAGATTCCACACAAATCTTTTTTACTGATATTTCATATAGAATATTTGATGTAATAAAGGATAATACAATAGAATCTGAATTAACTTGGAAAACTTCAGATACTCAAGAAATCACAGGAGGATTTCAGTTAAAAAATGTAAACTTTGACCTTGGTATAGATATTGACATTGCTACTCAAGACACATCCGCTAATTTTACACCATTATCCTTAATGAATACAACACGTGAGACTGCTTTTTTTTTACAAAATAAATTAAATCTTTCTGAAAAATTTAAACTGCAACTAGGATTAAGAGGGACGCATTATAATCTGCACAGTAAATTGTATTTTGATCCTAGATTAGGTATGAAATATCATTATTCAAAGAATGTTGCATTGAAATTAAATTGGGGTATTTACCATCAATTTCTTACTACTGCTAATAATCAGGATGAAAATCTTAGATTAGTAGAACTTTGGCTCGGTATACCAAAAGATAAACCAGCGAGCGTCTCTCAACATATTATTAGCGGGCTTGAATATATGTCTCCAAGCAATATTTTTTATAGACTAGAATTGTATCAAAAAAGATTTGATAATCTTCTAACACTAAAACAAGAAAACCCCAATACTATTGATGGTGGTGAAAGTGACTCTACTATAAACGAATTTTGGGATACCAAGGGTAAGAGTTGGGGTGTGGAGTTTTTGTTAAAGAAGTCCTCTGGGAAATTCAATGGATGGCTAGGTTATACTTATTCTCAAACTGAATATTTCACAGAACCTAGTAATTGGCATTACCCTAATTTTGACAGAACCCATACACTTAACTTGGTACTAAATTTTGAGCTAACATCAGATCTTGAGTTTAGTAGTGCGGTAACTCAATCAAGCGGTAACCCCTATACAAAAATTTTGGGTAGAGTCTATGATTGGGAGCAAAACCTCAATAGTAATACTTACTGGTATCCGTATGATAGCTATATTATAGGTGATAAGAACACAGAGCGCTATGATGGTTACTATAGAGTAGATATTGGCCTTACTCGTAAAGGGGGAAATTTATTTGGTTTACAATATGATACTTATTGGCAGGTAATGAATGTTACAAAACACCTAAATATTTTTAGCTATGCATACAGAACCAAAATAGATCCGCTCTCAGGAGATCAGCTTGGTGTAGAGAGGAGAGCGATTCCGATGTTTCCTTTAATCTTAACTTTTGGAATAAAATTTGAATTTTAGTCGAATATATTATATATCCATGCTCTACATAATTTTTAACATGCATGGTTGTTCTTTCCCGACCAATGAATGGATCGAGCTTGAATCTGATTATGATCATGTCCTTAATGTTTTTGGACTGGTTAATCTAGATTCTGGATATCCAAGTTATATTGGCCTCTATAGAACAACTAATTTGGATGAAAAATCTCAAAACCTTGTTGAGATTGACACATTGTATTATTGTGATTGCAGTAATGATGAATGTTGGGATTGTGGTGAAGTAGGAGATGGTTATTGGGTTATAGATTCTATTTACGAACCAGCTGCATTAATTAAAGATGCCTCTGTTAGTATATCAGATGATGAGGGAAATGTTTATTTATTTTCATTTGTTGATAAGATTACTTTTGTAGATACCATTTATTTTGATACTACATTTGTAACCTATGGGACTACTGTTAGTTGGGACACTACTATATATGATACTAATAATTACAGGATAAACTACTATGTTGATACAACTGGATTATTTATACCTGAGCCAGGTGTAAAATATAATTTAAGTATAACTGCTCCTGGTTTTAATGATGTAGTTGGCTCTGTAGTAACTCCAGTACTTCCAAATCTTGATTCTCTTTCTCAAAAAGGTGTTTCTGTTGATACTGTTGTGGTCAACGAACCTTTTACTATCCATTGGAGAGAGGAAAATGAGGGAACTGCAATGATTACAGGTGAGGTTATAGACAGGTATTATTCGAATAGTGATTCAACTTCTGATGATTGGTGGTGTGGGGGATATTTTGATCCATTTATTATTGACCTTGGTAATAGTTCCCAAAATCCTTACAGTGTTCAATCTGAGTTTTGTGATCAAACATTTGAGGAGCCTACTTCAAAAGATTATTATATAAGGCTTATATCTATGGATGATAATTATTATGAATATTTTATTACAGGTGAGCAAGGTGAATATTCCAATGCTGTATTAAACTATCCCACAACTAAAGGTCGATCTGTTGGTATTGATGGAGGATTTGGTTTTTTTGGATCCATTGCCTCTGATGGTTTACTACTAAAAATCTCTAATAGGTAAAATCATGATTAGAAACTATTTTAAAAAGACTATTTTTTTCTCAATGATGTTTTTTGCTTTTTGTTGCGAAATGAAAAAACAAAAAGCAATTCCAAAGAATTTGGATGATATTAAGTCATCATCATTAAAAGTAAATAAATTTTTTGAAAAAAGATTTAATGATTATGTCGATAGAAAACCAATGTTTCAAACTCGGTTGGGAATTAAAAAAGACTATGACAAGTGGAACGATATATCTCCTATTGCTGAGGAAAAAGAAATAGATGAAGCAAAAAGGTCCTTGGACTGGCTTACTGACTCTGTCAATATTAACTATTTGGATCAGTTTACGCTTTTAAGTTATAAATTATATAAACAGCGTATTGAAAATCAGATATCAGACTACCGATATCGTTTATATAATTATCCGCTGAACCAGATGTACGGCATGCAATCTGACATACCCGCATTTTTGATTAATATGCACAAAATTTCTACAAAGAAAGATGCGATTGATTATATAAGTAGATTGAATGGTATCCGTGGATTGTTCCAGCAGTTGGAGGCTAATATGAAGGAACGTCAGAAGGCTGGTTTAATTGCACCAAGATTTGTTTTTAATCATGTATTAGACGATTCAAAAAATATTATCACAGGCCACCCATTTAATGGACCTGATTCATCTGCATTATTTATTGATATTTACTCAAAAATTAACCTATTAAATATTTCTGAGACTGAAAAAAAAGAATTAGTTAATGAAGCTAGGAAAGCCCTCCTTTCTTCAGTAAAACCAGCCTATGATAGTTTAATTTTATTGGTAGAAGAATTATTATCAAGTAGTGAAGAAAAAGATGGTGTTTGGAGATGGCCTGAAGGTCTCGCATTTTATGAAAATGCACTTGAGCGTACGACCACCACCACATTGAGTGCTGATGAGATACATGAATATGGATTGAAAGAGGTCAGTAGAATTCATAGTGAGATGACTATTATTAAAAACAAAGTAGGTTTTAAGGGGCCGCTCGAAGACTTTTTTATAGAATTAAAAGAAAATGATAAATTTTATTATCCACAAACAGATGAAGGGAAAAATGCATACATAAGAGATGCGATAAATATTATAGAAAATATAACGCAAAAATTAGATGAATTATTTATCACCAAGCCAAAAGCAGAAATGGTTGTGAAGGCAGTAGAAGGTTTTAGAGAAAAATCAGCTGGTAAGGCATTTTATCAAAGGCCTGCGCCAGATGGTTCCAGACCAGGAACGTACTATGCAAACATGTATAAAATGCGAATGATGCCTAAATATCAAATGGAGGCTTTAGCCTATCATGAAGGCATACCGGGGCATCATATGCAGATAGCTATTGCACAAGAGCTTGAGGGGATCCCAAAGTTCAGAAAATATGGTGGCTATACATCTTTTACAGAGGGATGGGGTTTATACTCTGAGTATCTACCCAAAGAATTGGGATATTATTCAGATCCATATTCAGATTTTGGTCGTTTAGCAATGGAGCTATGGAGATCATGTAGATTAGTTGTAGATACAGGAATTCATAGTAAACAATGGACCAGAGAACAGGGGATTGATTACTATACTAAAAATACTCCTAATGATATACTGGATTGTATTAAAATGGTTGAGAGGCATATTGTAATGCCTTCGCAAGCAACAGCCTACAAGATAGGAATGGATAGAATTTTAGAATTACGAGATAAAGCTAGAAAGCAGCTAAAAGAAAAATTTGATATTAGAAAGTTTCATGAAACCATATTAGCCAATGGAGCAGTTCCTTTGTACATATTGGAACAACAGATAGACAATATGATAAAAGAAAATATTAGTGAATAGTGATCAGTATAGCAAAATACGTTGTAGTTTTCCTAATTTTTTAATAACAATTCTTTTTTATAAAAAAAATTATAACTTTTAGTCATACAATGGAATTTTTTACAAAATATTTAATAATTTTCATGAAAGAGGTTCTTGCTCTTTGTTTTGAGATAGCTCCTTTTCTTCTTTTAGGTATGTTTGTGTCCGGACTTATATCAGTATTTATTGATAAGAGTTTCATCTTTAGGCACATTGGTTCTAAGGATTTTTCTTCTATATTTAAGGCAGCTATGTTTGGTGTCCCACTACCGCTTTGTTCTTGTGGAGTTATTCCTGTTGCTTCGACTATCAAAGATGCAGGTGCATCCAAAGGCTCTACGGTATCATTCTTAATATCTACTCCTCAGACAGGTGTTGATAGTATTTTTTTGACATATGGTATGCTAGGCCCTTTATTTGCAATCTTTAGACCTGTGGCCGCACTTTTTTCAGGGATACTGAGTGGGGTTGTTATAAATAATATTGATAAAGATTCTCATCACCATATTGCTACTGAGAATAATAGAGGGAAAAATAATCTGCCGCTATATGATAGAGCTATTTCAGGGTTGAAATATGGCTTTGTTACCCTTCCTTCAGATATTATTGTCCCACTTTTTCAAGGTCTTTTTATTGCAGCATCAATATCCGTTTTTGTTCCAACTGATTTTGTAGCACAATATTTTGTTGGGTCACCTATTATTCAGTTTGCAACAATGCTTGTGATTTCAATTCCAATCTATGTATGTGCCACGGCCTCTATACCAATTGCATTGGCTATGATGGCAAAGGGAGTTTCCCCTGGCGCAGCGTTTGTTTTTCTTATGGCTGGACCTGCGACTAATGCATCATCAATCGTAGTGATAAAAAATATTTTAGGAAAAAAAATACTCTATTACTACCTTTTATTAATTGCAATTACATCAATCTTATTTGGTCTACTATTAGACCTTTTTATCAATATTGATCCCATTTCATCCACTGGGCATTTTCATCAACATAATGCTGATGGATATTTACAATATATATTTTTATTCACATTTATCATTATAATGATTAATGCGTATTTTTCTAAAATTTGGATTTCAAATAAAGATAATGCTCTTATGGATAGTGCTCTAGATGATGGAAAGGATCATATACAAATGAAAGTAGATGGTATGACATGTAGCCACTGTAAAGAAAGTGTTGAATCTATAGCTAATAATTTTGATGAAATCGAAGATGTGTTGGTTGATCTGGTATCTGGTGAAGTAACTTTTATCGGAATTAATATGGATGAATCGATGATCAAAGATAGGATTACGTCTATAGGTTTCAAAGTCATGTAAGTCATGATTTGGTTTTATTTTGAATAAAAATTTAGATTTTTTGTATAGTGAGATAACGGAAAAAATGAAATATCTAAAGTATTACATATCTACACTGACACTACTAGGAGCAATCTTCCTATGTTTTAAGGGGGAATACTATCCAACCGCTTTCTTTATTTGTTTTTCTTTGTTTATAATACTAGGAGATATACTTATAAAAGAGGACAAGGGCGAAGAAAAGTATTCTTATCCGTTTCTTTTAAATCTTCCTATGTATACAAATTTCTTTTTATTAATGGTTATATTGTTTCTAGCTATTTCTGTTTTAGTTGGCAATGTATCTACAACATTTGATAACATTATATTTGATTATTTTTTTATTGATCTCATTCAATCGAGAGAATCAATAAATATAGTTGACTCAATTTCTCTGGTGGCGTTAGTTGGGCTCTTTATTGGTATTATGGGAACCGTACCTGGTCATGAATTAGTTCATAGAAAAAAGAATAAATTTGATATGGAAATAGGGAATTGGTTGCTGGCATTTTCCTGGGATTGTGCTTTTGCTATTGAACATGTTTATGGGCACCATAAAAATGTTGGTCTTGATATTGACCCAGCTACAGCAAAAAGAGGAGAAAATATCTATAAATTTATTTTTACGGCCATGATTAAAGAGCACCTAGATGCTTGGAAAATTGAAAGCTATCGATCTCAAAGAAGCAACACTTCTCTTTTTAGAATTAGTAATAAGATGATTAGTGGATATTTAAGAAGCTTTTGTTTTACTATCTGTTCATTTTTAATTGGTGGATTTTCTGGAGTTCTAGTGTATTTAATTTGTGCTTTAATTGCAAAATCACTGCTAGAAGTCATTAATTATTCTGAACATTATGGTCTGGTGAGAGTTGAGGGTAGTCCTGTTAAACCAAGACATTCTTGGAATTCAAATAGCGTAATGAGTAGTATTTATCTTTATAATGTCACACGACATTCTTCTCATCATGAAAAAGCTAACCTTAGATATTGGGAGCTTAAATCTTATGATGATGCTCCTAAAATGCCACAGGGTTATTTAACAATGCTGTATATGGCTCTTTTTCTACCATATTTTTTTCATAAAATGATGGCAAAAAAACTAGTCGAATGGGATAAAAATTTTGCTTCAAGAGAAGAGGCCGAGCTTGCAATTGAGCAGAATAAGTCCAGCGGTATTGCGTTACTTCAACAGAGTGTACACTCTTAATCAATTTATTATTTTGGAATATTCTAAGGGTAAAGATATTTGAGTAGTAGTGGCTCGGGCCGGAATCGAACCAGCGACACAAGGATTTTCAGTCCTCTGCTCTA
>CAZPIF010000027.1:0-11294 GCA_964586565.1 uncultured bacterium | reverse complement strand
TTCAGAGTGGACAGAATCTAAGGCATCCACCAGTGGGACCCCTGCCTTTAGCATTACCGATAATTGCCTGGTAAAATTATATATCTCCTGTGGAGGAACCTTCTCAAATAAAGTAATCTCCATGTCCATAACAGATTTTTTCTTTTCTGATACAGAGATTGGCTCGAGCCCCATCCTTTCAAGCTGTAGCAGCGCACTGTCTTGTCCTGATGCTCTAAGCTCTCCCCTTACAACACCTGTTGTAGGGTTCGTTGCTATATAGCTGAAAGATGTAAATTGATTAATCTTTTTTTCTGAGGCCATGCTGATCTAGCTTTCTGTAGAGAGTCATTCTACTTATACCTAGTTGTTGTGCTGTTGTAGTCATATTCCAATTAGTACGCTCCAGTCCGTTCACTATAGCTTCACACTCTAACTCTTTTAGTGTCCTTACAGGAGCCACGCCTTCGCTCTTCAATGGAGCATCCATCGCTTTTGCATCGACAGAGGTCTTTGAATGATCTACTACTGTAGGTGGTTCTACAACCTTGACCTCTTCTTCATTTTTTTCTACCGTACTAGACTTACTATTTTCATCAATAATATATTTAATATCATCGCTTTCAATAATTGGTTTATCATGTATAAGGACAACACGCTCAAGTGTATTCTCAAGCTCCCTGACATTTCCAGGCCAACTATATTGGTTTAATGTTTGCATAGCATCATGAGAAAAGAAATCCACTGACATGTTATGCTTTTTCTTTAGGTTTTTTAGAATCGACATAGCAGTTGGCAGTATGTCTTCTTTCCTGTCTCTTAGAGGAGGGACAGTGATTGGGAATACATTTATTCGATGGAAAAGATCTTGGCGAAATGTTCCTTCACTTATTTTTTGTTCCAGGTTTTGATTTGTTGCCGAAATAATTCGGACATCCACTCTAATAGTTTCAGCGCCTCCAACTCTTTCAATTTCACCACTCTCAAGAACACGTAAAATTTTTGCCTGGAGAGATGGACTCATATCGCCTATTTCATCTAGAAATATACTACCCGCGTTTGCTGATAAAAATTTTCCATCTTTTCTTTCAATCGCACCAGTGAAAGCCCCTTTCTCATGGCCAAACAACTCACTTTCAAGAAGATCTGATGGTATTGCAGGACAATTTACGGCGATATTGGGTTGATCTCTACGAAGGCTAATTAGGTGCAGAGTCCTTGCCATTAGATTTTTTCCGGTACCACTCTCGCCATATAGAACAGTTGTAACATCCTTGCTCTTTATCTGGCACATTAGATGATAAATTTTGAGCATCTGCTCAGACACTCCCACAATCTTTTCAAAACCCACACCTGAAAAATGTCTAGCCGCGGTTCGTGGGACATCTTGCTTGAAATCACGAAACTGTTTTGCAGAACTAAGTATCGAGTACAGTTCCTCACCGGTACTCTCATCAGGTTCAAAATAACTAAATAGGCCCATAGTAAAATCATTTAAGACCTCTTTCTTCCTCTGTTCTCCTCTGAGAATACTAATTACAGGAATGTTGTTCTGAGTAGAGACCAGTTCCTTTAACAGCCTGCTTGGTGTCATAAGGGGTAACTGATCCTCAATAATCACAGCATCAAAATCTCCTGATTGTACAGCGCTCATTGCTATCATGCCATTTTGGACATAATCCAGATGAACATTCTTGCCCGATAGTTGCGGAATATTAATCTCCTTGCCGCCTACATATAAAACATTAATCATAGTATTATCTTTGTTGTACCAAGTGTTTCATAGACCTCAGAAATCGTGGTATCTCCTCTCTCGATTTTTATGATACCATCTTCAAGAAGAGTAGTCATTCCATTTTTACGAGCTTGCTCACGAATCTTATATCCAGGGGCTTGCGACAGAACCAGTTCAGATATTGCACCATCAACCAATAGCAATTCATAAATTCCGATTCTTCCTTTGAATCCTGTATTCCTGCACGATAAACAACCCTTACCAATAAAAGATTTAATCGGCTCTTGTTCATCGACACCAATCATGCGAAGCTCTTCTTTTGTAGGATCATGAGGCTCCTTACATTCTTTACAAATTCTACGTACCAATCTCTGTGCAAGAATACCCTTAACAGTGGATGCGATTAGAAAAGGCTCCACATTCCAATTTAATAGTCTAGTAAATCCTGACGCTGCATCATTAGTGTGAACGGTACTAAAAACAAGGTGACCAGTTAGCGCAGCACGAATTCCCAATTCAACAGTTTCCTCATCTCTTACCTCACCAACCATGATTATATCAGGATCTTGACGAAGAATAGAACGAAGTGCTGAGGCAAATGTTACCCCTGATTTAGTATTGATCTGAGCCTGGTTTATATTATCAAGGTCATATTCTATTGGATCTTCAACTGTAACAATATTGACACCTGGTGATTCTAGTTTGTTTAGAGTAGAGTAAAGGGTGGTTGTTTTACCACTACCCGTTGGACCAGAAACCAAAATGATACCCTCACCACCAATCAACATACTATTAAATTTTTCCTCACATTCTACCTCAAATCCAAGGGCAGTAAATGAATGAAGGGCCTCAGAAATATTTAAGAGACGAAGTACCGCTTTTTCGCCATATAGTGTTGGATAGGTTGAGATACGCAGATCTAGTCTACCCTTTGAAGAATTAAATAAAATACGACCATCCTGAGGTCGTCGTGTCTCAGCAATATCCATGTTAGCCATAATTTTCAATCTTGAAATGAGTGCTGTATGTATATCACTTGGCAGTACCTGAAAATCCTGTAATCTACCATCAATCCTAAACCGCACACGAATATCATTCTCGCGAGGTTCTATGTGTATATCTGAGCACCCATACTTTTGACTTTGCGTGATAATACTATCAACCAGCTCTACAATATGAGTTTCATCAAATAACTCGCTTATCTCAGTGCTCTCGCTATTCGCAGAATCAATATCTACAAATCCTGATATACCATAGTGAAGATCTATCGCGTTTTCAATTTCATTTTCCATTGCAATAACGGGCTCAACCTTAAGACCTGTTGCATCGCGAGCTGCATTTATAGGCCCTGAATCAAGTGGATCAGAGATAGCAAGGTTAAGTGTATTATTTAATCGAAACAGAGGAAGCATCTTTTTCTTTCGTACAAGACGCTCTGAAAAAAGGTCCATTAATGTATTATCTACATTGTAATAACCTAATTGAAGAAAAGGGATTTTGAGCTGATTACTTATATACCTATTTAATTCCTTGTTATTGATATACCCAAGCTCAATAAAAGCTTGTCCAAGATAGCCATCTTTTTCTTTTTGTATCTGCAATCCTTTTTGTAGCTGATCTTCATCGATTTTTCCAGCCTGTAGAAGGAGTGTACCAATTCGCTGCTTACCTGCAATAGCCATACTAAAACATCGTAGAATAATACCAGTTCAAAATATAATTGCTGTCGTATGGGGTTATAGTAAAAAGAGCGATCAATGTACCAGCTGCTAAATAAGGGCCAAAAGGGATTTTTGAATCCTTTTTAATTAGTTTTCCACCCATCATAATAAATATAACTATCGCACTTAATGCGAAACTAAGATAGAGCGCTAAAACTGAATACTCGGTACCAAGAAAACCTCCAAGTACCAAACCAAGCTTAACATCTCCAAATCCTATACTTTCTTTATTCAAAATAAACTGCCCTATAAGACCTATTGAAAACAGAAATCCCGCAAAAACTAATGAGCCATAAAGAGAATCTTCCCAGGTAATTGGTATCCATCCAAAGTAAAGGCCAAATGCTAAAACCCCGAGACCAATTAAAACAAAACCGTTAGGAATTATAAAATGATCAATATCTACAAATGTAATGGCTATTAACAAATAGGTTAACGACAGGTATATGATAAAAGGCTGCCCCATTCCATAAATGAGATATACACAGATTGTAAGCAACGCAGTTATTAGCTCTACAAATGCGTAACGGCTGGGATAGGGGTTGCTACAGTGTCTGCACTTACCTTTTAATAAAAAATAGCCAAGGATAGGTATATTATCCTTGAAGCGTATTGGCTTTTTACAAGAAAAACAGTGTGAACCAGGTGTCACAATACTCATTTTTTTGGGTACCCTGTAAATCACAACATTTAAAAAGCTACCAAATATAGATCCAATAACAAATAATATTGGGATCATCAAAGTATCTGAAATAGCACTCATACAGCTACTCCTTCTTCTACAGCTTCCATAAGCTCCTTAAATTTAAATGGTTTTCTAAGGATATGGTCTGCTCCGCATGATTCATACATCTCCTTAATTACCGTAAGATCATTTGTTGTAATCATTATTATTTTAATATTTTTATATCTATCATCAAATTTTAATAAACGTGAAACTCGAAATCCGCTCATACTAGATAATAGTGATTCTATAATTATAAGATTTGGCTTCTCATTGCAAGCTCGGACATACCCCTCATATCCGTCCTCAGCAGTAATAACAAGCATGTCAAGTTTTTTGAACCGATGCGTTAGACTATCACGGATAGCCTCATCGCTTTCAATAATGAGTACTGATTGTTTGATATTTTCAGCCATATATCCTAATTAATTTCCGCAAATTATGAGGCACTTCGTACCTCGAATTAACCAAATATAATAAAAAAAACAATAAGTGTCACATTTTTTTACATTTTATTGTTCTATTGTGTTACATGTAGTTACATGTAAAATAAAAACTATATCCGCATTTTTCCTTAATTTTGCCAATAATGAAATCAGTGTTTAATATCGCACCGCCTACTTTTTCAATAAGTGAAATCATTAATTTCATTCAAGATAACTATAATATAAATGGAAACCTTAAAGAGCTTTATAGTGACAGAGACCAAATATTTCTTGTTGACAGTAATGAAAAAAAGTTCATTCTAAAGATTTCAAATCCTGCTGAAGAATATTCTGTTATTGATCTCCAAGACAAAGCAGCTGAGTATATCATAAAAAATGATCCAAGTATGAAAATTCCTAGACGAATTGGACCAATATTAAGAATAGAAAAAAATAGAAAAAAATTTTATATACGGTTGCTCAATTATATAGAGGGAACACTGATGAGTGAGAAAAAATTGGTGGAAACATCATATAAAAATATGGGATCTTATATTGGTAGACTAAGCAATAATCTAAAAGGGTTTGAACATTCTGGTGCACATAGAGTGTTTGACTGGGACATAAGGCAAATCGATTTAATAAAAGAAAAAATACAATTTATTAGTGATGAATCTGAAAAGAGGATCATCCATCATTTTATAGATAAGTTTGAAGAAAATATTGAACCATACTCTGAAAAGCTTCGTACGAATATTATACACAATGACGGTAATGATCATAATATATTGGTAGATAAAAAATCAAATACTATTGGAATAATTGATTTTGGAGATATGGTCTATTCTTATCAAGCGATTGAGCCGGCAGTTTGTATGGCATATGCTGCGATGGGAACTAGCGATGTATTTCTTTCAATAACATCTGTTTTAAAAAACTACAATGCGGTATATAAATTAAATGATTTTGAACTCAAGGCAGTTATTTACCTCCTATGCCTAAGATTGTGCGTTACGGTTTTAATGGCATCATGGAGAAAAAAGCTGTTCCCCAATAATCACTATCTAAGCATATCTGAAACGTCTGCCTGGAGACTACTAAAAACAATGGAAAAAGAAGAACTAAAAGAACGGTCTAGGGAATTATCAGAAAATGCGATCTAAGAACAGGATATATAAACTAAGAAAAAAATACCTAAGCCCTTCAATGAGCCTTTCTTATGATCATCCAATTCATATTGTAGAGGGGAAAGGTCAATACCTATATGATGAAAAAGGGACTAAGTATCTCGATGGTGTCAATAATATTCAACATATTGGGCATTCACACCCCAGCGTCACTGAAGCAGCGAATAAACAGTTAAAAAAACTAAATACAAATACAAGATATCTAGACGAAACAATTATTGATTATTCTGAAGCACTACTAAAGAAATTACCAGATGGCCTAAACAAATTCTTTTTCACAAATTCAGGAAGTGAGTCAAATGACCTGGCACTTCGTCTTGCTAGACAATACACAAGCAGTAATCAGACTCTTGTCCTTGATGGTGCATATCACGGACATTTAACATCACTTATTGAGATAAGCCCATATAAATACAATGGACCGGGCGGATCTGGAGCACCTGGATTTGTACATGCAGCACCTATTCCAGACCCTTTTCGTGGCATACATCGTGGAGAAGAATCAGGTGAGCTATATGTTAATGAAATCCAAAAAATCCTTCACAGGCTACAATCTGAAAATAAAACCATATCTACTTTTATTGCAGAATCTATTATGGGCTGCGGCGGTCAATTGATACCACCAAAAGGCTTTTTATCAGGAGCATACAATTTAATCAGAGATAATAATGGAATTTGCATAGCAGACGAGGTCCAGATTGGTTTTGGACGTTTAGGTAAAAAATTCTGGGGTTTTGAAACACAGAAAGTTGTCCCTGATATAGTTACACTTGGTAAATCAATTGGCAACGGGCACCCCTTATCCCTTGTAGTTACTACTTCTTCTATAGCTGAAAAGTTCAATAATGGCATGGAATATTTTAATTCTTATGGTGGAAACCCAGTATCCTGTGCTATAGGCCATGCGGTCTTAAAAGTTATTGATGAGGAAGACCTCCAAGCTAGATCAAAAAAAGTGGGGAAAGAACTTAAATCCATGCTACTGGATATAAAAAAACATTATGATATAATAGGCGATATCAGAGGGATGGGGCTATTTATTGGTATTGAACTCATTGATGATAAACACAATTTGGAACCAAACTCCAATGCAGCGACATCTATAGTAAATACTATGAAAGACCATGGGATTCTTCTTAGTGTGGATGGCCCTGAAAAAAATGTAATAAAAATTAAGCCACCAATGGTTTTTAATAAAAAAAATGCAGCTTTTTTAGTTGAAAATTTAGATACTGTTTTTTCAAAATATAAAAAAGATAGAAAAAAAACATTACCTCGTTAGAAGGTTATCTTTGTCTATAATTTTCATTAAATTAGTGAATGGAGCATTTGGTGTTATACTAGTTTTCAAAGGTATGGTGATAATGCAATTTATAACAAAAAGAATACAGAGGTATTAGCATGGTAAATCCCATGGTTATTATTTTGGGGATAGGTTTGGTGTCTGCAGTTTTTGGCCTCCTTCTTATCTTTGCCCCATCAGTAGTACTAAAAGCAGAGCGACAAGCTAACCGTTTATTTATGACTGACACAGCACTAATTAAAAACAGAATCCCTATTGGAATCTCTATGATAATAGCATCTGGTTTTTTAGGTTACACATATGCAGCAGACCAGGTACGAGAGGTAGTTTTTTTGATCTTAGCAATTACCGCAGGTGTCTTTGGAATACTATTAATTGTATCGCCTGATACAATATTGCAAGCTGAAAAACAGGCCAATAAGTTATATATGACCGATGCATTCTTTTTCAAACATAGGGTTTTTATTGGTGTCGCTCTCTTGGCAGCATCTGCCTTTATGGTGCGAACCTATTTAACATTCTCAATTTAGAAAATTGGAGAGTTTTCATTGAATCTATTTGATTCAATCGGATTGAACGCTGATCCTTTTTCGACATCTCCTAATGTTGATTTATTTTATCCTGCTGTAGAGCACCGACAATGCCTGGAAGGCTTAGAGCTAGCCATCCGAATGAGGCGCGGGTTATCAGTCGTACGTGGAGGAATTGGCGTAGGTAAAACGACAATAAGCCGTAAACTTATTCAGCACTTTAAAGATGAGTCTGACGACTTTGATTTTTATCTTATACTAGACCCGAAATTTGAATCAGAGATAATCCTTCTTAAACATATTATTGAACTTTTTGGCGTTAATGATTCTGCAGAATCAGTTCAGGAATGTAGAAATATTATTGAGAATCACTTACTTAAAGTCGGTGTCGAACAAGGTAAAACTTTGGTACTTATTATTGATGAGGGCCAGAATCTTCCCGGGGAGATGCTTGATGTTTTTAGAACACTATTAAATTTTGAAACGGATGAATATAAGCTACTCCAATTAATTATTTTTGGGCAACCAGAGATGGGTAATATGATCCACAATTATCCTAATTTTGAAGATCGTATTTCTTTTGATTTCGAAATAGGCCCAATCTCTTTAGAAGATATGAGGGGAATGATCAACCATCGCATTGAAGTTACTGGCGGCCAGGCAGGAAGCTGGTTCAACGAGAAAGCACTTTTAAAAATACATAAGAATACTCAGGGATATCCTAGAAAAGTAACACAGATTTGTCACCAGGTTTTATTGACTATGATTAGCGAAGAAAAGTCTATTATAAATGAGGAAATGGTTCAAAGAGTCATATCAGGTAAAATAGATACAGGGGGACTATTAAAGCAGAAAAAAAAGAATTATAATGAGATTGCAGTAAATAAATTATTGGATGTTCTTCGCAAAGAAGACGATGTACCGACTGAAGAAAAAGAACCTGTTATTGAACAAGAAGACGATGATGATTGGATTGGAGGTGAGCAAAGCCCAGCACCAGAGCTAAATCTTATTGATTCTCAAAGTACAAATCAAAATAAAAAGCAAGAAGACCAATCTCAACAAAGATCAGAACAAACACCTTCTAATAAACCAATTGTAGAAAAAGATTCAGATAGTAAAACGGTAGTCTCTAATGGAAAAGAATCTTCAGATTCCCGTAAAGATAATTTTGAAATCAGTGATGATTTTTTACCAACTCAAGGAATTTCTCCGCAATATATAAAAAAACCCCTCCAGAGTGTACTACCAGTTGATAAAACTTTTACTGGGGTACATATAGATAATGGTAGAATCACAACAGCTGTCCTATACGATAATAATAATAATAAAACCCTGCTTGCCTATGATATCCATTATTCAAAAAATAGAAGCCTTGACCCAGCAGAGAATTCTGATGAATTCAAAGAAGATTGCGCTACATCAATGGAGAATCTTGATGATATTCTTATAGACTTTGGAGATGTATATAAATCTTCAACAAACTCCGTCACAAAAAGAGATACCATCGCTCTTACAGTAAATAATGATAAAGCACAGCTCCATCTGATTGATGTCCCAAAAGAAAATCAAAAAGAAAAAAAACAAATTATAGAATGGACAATAAAAAAAGATCTATCATTTCCAATTGAGTCATCTGTCTTAGACTTTGTAAAAAATAAAAATGATTCTTATCGCGTAGGCGTTGCGGATGATACTTTCCTTGAAGATATTAGTAGTAGACTAAAAGAAATTGAATGGGATATAAGAGCCTGGTACCCTCTTGCACAATCGATTTACAATGCATTTCTTTGGAACTATCCTGCGCATCGAAAAAAAGATACAATCATCATTCACCTTAGTGAAAAAGACAGTTTAATAATGTGTTGTTCTAAAATGGAATTAAAAATAATCAGACCCTTATTCATTGGAATTCAGAGCCTTACAGATGCACTAATAGATAATGGAATCTCAGTTGAAGATTGGTCCAAAAGAAATACATTTCAAGTACCTGAAACTTTTTTACGATCAATGGGCCATTCAGCGAAACCAGGAGAGCATGATGATGTCTTTAGGCCAGTATTTGATAGCTGGAGACAAGAGATTGATAGAACCGTAAATGGTGTAAGGAAAAGTTTTAAAATTTCTGATAATACTGAAATCCTTTTAAGTGGCTCAGCGGGTGAAGTCCTATACCTAGATAAATTTATTGAAGGCAGCATGGGGCTCAATACTCTATTCTTAAATCCCTTAAGAAATCTTACTATCCCAGATAATATTAACAAAGATTTTGTTAATTATCATCCAACTGTTCTGACACCAGCAATTGGCTCAGCGTTGCACCTAAATAATTCTGTGAATATTCTTCCAAAAAATCTAAAACAAGAAGAAATCTTAAGATGGGCCAATAGATTTGGAATTTTAGCGAGCGCAGCCGCACTCATTTTTTTCTTTGGCCTAACATTGTCAACCAAATTAAGCATTAACTCAATGCGCGCAGAAATCAAACCAATGCAAGAAGAGAACAACCAACTTTCTTATGTTAAAGATAAGCACTCATCTCTAAAAGAAAATAAAGCTGATGTAGAGCAACAGATGGAGGTTCTTAGCTACGATACTGAATATTTTCAACGTATCTTAGCTATAAATAAATTCCTTAGCTACTATACTCCTAAAGAAGTCATCATCAATGAACTAAATTTTCAAGAGGGCTGGGAGATACAAGCTTACAAAAAAATAGGACGTGATCTTGTAAAAGTTGTTAAGAAAGAAGATGAGCACCTTCGAGTTGTTCGACTTGCGGGTAATGTACATTCAAATTCAATTCTTTTGAATGACCATTTTACAAGCTTTGTAAGCACACTCGAAGAATCTGGTCTTTTTCAAAATATTGAGATAATGAGTCAAGCATCAAAATCAGGGCTTGGTAAAGATAATCTTCAATTTGAATTAAAATGCGTGATATAATGGACCAATTCCTAAAAAATCAAAAATACTTATTTGCCGCTATTTTTGGTGGACTTCTTATCTTATTTCTTTTCTGGTATCAAATCATTCATAAGAGTCTCTCCAAGGAACATAAGAGGATGTCTACTGCGCGGAGCATTTTATCATCTGATGTGACAAAATTTAGGAATCTGGAGACCCAGATTAATGGTCTACAAGAAGAATGGGACGTGGCAAATGATGCATTTGAAATGGTAATTGAAAAAATACCTGACAAAAGGCTTTTTGAAAATGTAACTGATTTCTTGTACTCACTTATAATCAATCATGGACTAAAGATTGAAAACTTCTCTCCCTCAAAAGCAGCAATAGAGAAGAAAACAATATTGATACCTGACAGAGGTGAAGAGGTAACAATTGAAAAAATACCGATTGATATTACGCTTAAAGGTTCTTTTATTAACTTCGGACAACTACTCGAGTCTATGGTGTCAAGTCGCTATAGACTAACTGCATCAAATATTGAGATTGTAAAAAAGAAATCAGCAAAAGCACAGACAATAAAGCTAATATCCTACGCTTATTTTCAATCTCAAAGTAAAAAATATCAAACACAGTTTCAGGAACAAAAAATTAAAAAGGAATCGAAAAGACCAACTACTTTAAAGAAAAATATAACAGAATCTAAAAAAGTGAATATAACATCTGCCGTTGATGAAAAGGTCAATAAGGTAGACAGCCTGGATGGTGTTCCAGAAATGTGGT
>CAZPIF010000026.1:0-11297 GCA_964586565.1 uncultured bacterium | reverse complement strand
TAATCTGAACGATATAAAGCAATTGCCAGACGGTGGTTTTATTATGGTCGGTTCGACTATTTCTAGTACGAATTCAAGTAAAGATATATTACTTCTAAAATCTGATGCTCTTGGGAATATTATTTGGCATCAAAGCTATGGCGGAAATCAGGATGAGGTTGGTCATTCAATAGATATATCTGACAATGGTACTTTTATTATCTCTGGTCAAAAAGCTGATCAAAGTTCTGGATATAATCTTAGTTATTTATTAAAAGTTGATGATATGGGAGATCTTATCTGGAGCCAAACATTTGGTGGAAGTTATAATGATTATGGATATTCCGTTATTAGTACAGATAATGGAGGATATATTGTCTCTGGATCAACAAGGTCTCTTGGAGATATCAATGGTGATGCTTGGGCCATCAAAATGGATAGTGATGGAACAATACTTTGGGAGAATACTTATGGAGGAAGTGGATCGGAATCCATTCGTTCAATTAAACAGACGATCGATGGAGGATATATTATGGTTGGGCATACAGATTCATTTGGTAACGGATACAACGATGTATATCTATTAAAAATCAATTCACAGGGTGATATACAATGGTATAAAACCTATGGTGGAATGGGAACGGACAATGGTTGGAGTGTGGTTGAAACATTAGATCCTGATGGTTACATCATTTTTGGTTACTCCGATTCATATGGCCAATCTGGAAGCTATGATTATTGGATGATAAAGACAGATATATTAGGTAATGTAGAATGGGATCAAACATTTGGCGGTGAAAGAGATGATAAAGCTTTCTGTGGTTTACAGGCAACAGATGGTGGATATGTAATTGGAGGATATAGTAGATCCAATAGTAGCAATCTACCAAATGTATTGCTTGTAAAGACTGATGATCAAGGAAATACGAAATAATAATAAAAAAATATATTTTATAACATGGGGATGGTTAAATCCTTAAAATTTTTTAGTATATATTTTATGGGTCTTTTCTATTTATCAATAGGGATTAAGCATTTTACTGATCCAGATTGGTTTGTGAGGATAGTACCTCCGATACTTCCTTATAAAATAGAATTGGTCTATATAAGCGGTTTTTTTGAGGTTGTTTTTGGAATCCTTTTAGTAATCAAACACACAAGATATTATGCAGGAATTGGATTGATAATTCTTTTAATAGCTGTTTACCCTGCAAATATATATTTAGCTCTAACAAATGGAGCTGCTTTGGATACAACTCCTTTTATTGCATGGGGGAGACTGCCATTCCAATTTGTTTTTATCGGATTGGCATACTGGCATATGCAAGATTAGTATTATATAATAAATATTAGAATAAACAGGGGCATAATCAACAAATGAGGTAAGCGCATTAAGTAAATTATGCCCCGTTCTCTACATACCTAATGTACCCCTCAAGGCACATCTTATTAATAAAACGGTCTATTATTATCTTTTTCTAAAGTTGTTTTTTTTTATGTGATTACCATCACAAGTATAAAAATGAAATAAAAATCAATTTGATGTAAAATTCATAAATATTTTACAAATTATGATAATGTATAAAGTTTCTATTTTTGATTTCATCAACAAACGCACTTTGTTAATTGATTTACCAAGGATTGCATGTATTCTATTTATTATATTACAGATTATTGGAATGATTGTGTATCCTGGTGGTACCATTCATGATACATCTACAGTTGGTTACACATTTTCTAAAAATTTTTTTTCAGATATGGGGGCATACTCATCACGCAATGGTGAACCAAATTATTTATCAATGATACTTTTTTCTTCTTCACTTACGGTAGTAGGAATTACTTTTGCTTTATATTATTTGGCCCTCCCCAGCATACTTGGTATCAATAGGTTAAACTATATTTTAGCATCTTGCGGCACTGTTTTTGCCATTATAAGTTCTATTTGTATGATTGGGACAGGTCTAACACCAACCGATCTTGTCTTTGGTCCTCATGTGTTATTTGCAAATAATATTTTTCATTTTTCTTTGTTATCTTCATTATTGTATACAGTTGTTGTTTATCGATCAGGTATATTGGAAAAGAAATATATTATTGGCTATGCATTGTTCTTTGTATCAATTTTTGCTTACGTAGGGGTTTTACAATATGGTCCCTCAGCTAGGGCCAACGAAGAGGGACTTGTCTTCCAAGTTGTTTCCCAAAAAATGATTGTATTAGCATTTATCTGTTCAGTCCTCCATCAAACCTTTGGTTTTGCTAAGGTTAAATCACTTAATAATAGAGTAGAAAACTAATAACCTTATGGGAGACTGTAGTAGATTGAATATTAAAGAATATTTTCCATGTGTAAGTGCCAATGTACGTCGTTCTATTCTTAATGGAATAAAGCAAAATAAAGAGCATATCAAATTATCACACAAAATAAATGGTCGATGGGAAAATCAATATCTTGGATATCAATTTGTTCCTCAAATTATTGAGATATTTCGTCTTGCTTGTAAAGCAGGTAAGGCTCTTGCTGGAAGATCAGTTATTATCCCATATCAAGGTTTAGGTCTTTTGGTCGATGAATATTGGTTTAATGTGACATTACCATATGAATCCACTGGATGGCATGATCATAAAAATAATGCAATATTATCAGGAGTCTATTATTTGAAGGTCCCTTCCAATTCTGGTGATATTTGTTTTCGCCAAAAAATCAATAAATCGTGGGATGAATTTTCCATACGTTCTGAAACAGGAAAAATGGTAATATTTGATTCGAATATTCAGCACTCTGTTTCAAGAAATAAAAGTGATGATAAGAGAATATCTCTAGCTTTCAATATGTATTCGTATCCACTCAGCTTAGATTTTAGTTCATGGAATAATGAGTTTAATTAATTTTTTCATGGTGAGATTACTAGCCATGTTATTATTAATTTTATAAGATTTAAAGTAATTGATAATATATATTTTGGAGAAAAATTATGAGACGCGTAACACTTTCTACTTTTATCCTGTTATTAATGATAATAACGGTTATTACTATTAGTTATTCGTCTAGACCGTATTCTAATAAATTTTGTTTATTATCGATGATAGTGTAGTGTTTTTGATTTATGAAAAAAATTGTCATTAGATCAGCTATAGTGCTTTGCATTGCTTTTTGTTTGTATCATTACATTTTAATATGGTTAACTCATTTAATCTAAAAAATGAAAAAGATTATAGTTATGTTGTTATGGATGAGTTTTGCAGCGTGGATTGTAATATTAGTTGATTCTTATTTTTTGATACCAGATGAGATTACAGGAGTAGTTTACTTTATTAGCATAGGGATTGCAGCATCAAGTGTCCTCAATTATTACAAATAAGATTTATAAGTCAGTTGAAGATGATCAATAGACTAGTTTAAAATTAAACATGGGCTATTTAGCTAATTTATTATTTATCCGGATTTGGATATTACCAATCTTAATCATCCAAATTTTATTTGCACAAAACAAAGTATTAAATTCAACAAACGAGGAATCAAAAAAAATGAAAAGATCTGACTCAGAATGGAAACGTATTTTATCATCATCAGAATACCATATATTACGTGAAAAAGGAACTGAGAGAGCATTCACTGGTGAATATGATGGACATTTCGAAGAAGGGACTTACGTTTGTGCGGGGTGTGGAAATAAAATTTTTGAATCAGAGAAAAAATATAGATCTGGATGTGGGTGGCCCGCATTTTATAATGCAATTCCAGAATCAGTTGAAGAACATGAAGATATCAGCTTTGGTATGAAACGTATTGAGATAACATGTAGTAAATGTGATGGGCATCTTGGGCATGTTTTTAACGATGGTCCAGAACCAACTGGACTTAGATATTGTATAAATTCGGTATCAATGGATTTTAATTCTGAGGAAGAAGACTAATGAAAAAGGGTATAGTAAAAGAGTATGATCGTACAAAAGGATTTGGCTTTATCACAGGATTAGATAATGAAGATTATTTTGTTCATATAAGCGGTCTTCGGGAGCATTTAAAGAGAAATGGATTACGAGCAGGACAGAAAGTTTCTTTTGATGTAGATTTTGGGATGAAAGGAGATAAAGCAATCAATGTGAGAGTTGATTAGAGTCTTTTTGATTTTGTTCTATAAAGTTTTTGATTATCACATTACCCTGAAAAGGAAATTTGTGTGGAGTAGAGAACAATTTTAATTCAACTTTGTATCCACATTTCCTGAATAATTCTTTTGCTATTACACTTTGTTCTGGATCTATTACTCTATCTTTATCTCCATGTATTAGTAATACGCGAGTTTTTTTACTTTGTGTTGAGGCCTCCTTGCTAAATTTTTTTTTATATCTAATAAAACCAGCAACTGGAATAATACCCCCCAATACAAAACTCTGTCTAATCATGAATTCTATGGCGAGACATGCTCCTTGGGAAAAACCAATTAAAAAAATAGATCTGTGTTGGAATCCCTCTTCGTGCAGCTCTTTAATAAGAGTATTTAATATTTTAAAGGATGCATTTTGATTCCATAAAGAATCATCTTCTCCATCAAACCAAGAATATCCACCTGCACTAGCATCATAAGGGGCCTGTGGAAATAGCCATTTTATGTCGTCTATATTTAGACCATTTGCAATAGGAATCATAGAGTTTACGTCTCCTGTCCAACCATGGAGCGCAATGATAGCACATTTTACATTATCAGAAGTTGAAAATGATTTGTAGATCATTTAGTTATAGATTGTGCAACAGCAATCATCAATGATAGTGGCATCTGCAAAATCTTCACCGTCCATTTTAAATCTTATACATTGATCTAAATTTGCAGATACATTAATCTGGGTTAGACCTGCTAGATCATTGAATGTAACTTTTTTGTATAGATAACCATCTATTAATCCATTTCCACAATCAGTACAATCTGATGGCGTAGTGCCAGAGCTACAAACAAACAAAAAAGTTGATAACATCATCACCAGAAGTAATTTTAGTACTGTATATAAAATTGTTCTATGAACCTGGTTCTCTATTTTTTTCATAATTATCCATCCTTTTTTTAAAATCATTCAAATCTTTTGCATTTAAAAGGGGACTGGCTTTTATATTTTCTTCAAGCAATACTGATGGTTTTTCACCATAATCATGACCGGGGTAAATCCGTGTATTTCCTGCCATTATTAGAATTTTATTATAAATTGATTCGTACAGATCTTTTATATTGCTTCTATTACTAACAGCACGCCCTGTTCGCCCCACAAACATTGTATCACCTGTAAACAATGCAGGTTTTAATAGATAACAAATTGAGTCATAATAATGGCCAGGAGTGTGCATGCATTTGAATTTAAGCTCTCCGCAATGAAAACTTTGGTTGTCTTCTAATCCTTGAAAATTATCTTGTTCAGAAAATATTTCTGATTTTGGATGCCCTAAGATGGTCATCTTAGGATATGCTTTTAAATAATCCTCTAGGTGATATATATGATCTCTATGACTATGAGTTATTAATATCGCTGTAGGATAATATTTAACAAATTTTGCAATTTTATTTAATTTGACAGATGCATCAATAATAACTTGAACACCAGTCCGACTACAGCTTATCAAATAAGTAAAGTTATTATCTAAGCCCCCTAAGAATGGTCTAATCGAGAAATCAGTTTCTGGATTCATGAATTATTAATTTATTCAACATAATTTTCTGTAATTTTAAATGAAATAACCTTCCTAAAATTAATAATTACTATAAGTATATTTAAGTCTGATAATATATTCATGTCAAAAAGTAATCATTTCTTGTAAAGGAATTTTGAAACTAAGGAAATATTTAAGGAAATAAAAAATGAAAAATAGTTATACAATGCTTTTAGTTTTTTTTATCATTAGTTGTGGCACAAAACAGGAACGAAAATCGGTATCGGATTTGTCAACATTTACAGATTCAACTAGCTATGCATTAGGAGCAGATCTAGGTGAGAATCTAAAGCGTCAACAAATTGAAATAGATTATGATATTTTTATGGCAGGCCTCATGGATGGGATGGAAACAGAAATGGTAAAGTTTGATCAAAAACAAAGAAGGGCTATTATGGCTTCTTTACAGAAGAATATAAGGGATAAGGCAAAACTAGAGGGAGATGCTAATCTTAAAATTGCTGAAGAGTTCTTAGAAAAAAATAAAAAAAATAAAGTTGAAATAAAAGAAACACCAACAGGTCTTCAATATAAAGTCTTAAAAGAGGGAATAGGTGCTAGCCCCAATAGTACAGATAAAGTTAGAGTACATTATGTTGGGAAATTACTAGACGGTTCAACTTTTGATAGCTCAATTGAAAGGGGTGAACCATCAGAATTTGGGTTGAATCAGGTTATAAGAGGTTGGACAGAAGGTTTACAGCTGATGAAGGCAGGGGGTAAATATGAATTTTTTATACATCCAAAGATTGCCTATGGATCCAGACCTAGACCTAAGATTCCTGCAAATAGTTTATTGATCTTTGAAATTGAGTTAATAGAGATTCTTCCCAAAAAATAATTTTTATAATGGCTTTATTAAGGTTGAGAATAAGATTAATTATTTCATCGCTATCTGTTAATTATGGAGACCTTAATTAAATTTGGTACTCAATTTTTTATTTAATTATTTATTAATTTTGGTTCAAATTGGTTTTAACATTCTAACTTAGAAATATGAAACAAAATAATAAGCTTAAAACTTTTGATCAATCACTAAACTCTCAAGAAAAAAGTTTGTTGACTCATTTCTTAGGTGTTTCTAATCCTAAAGTTATTATTGAGTTGGGTGTACATAAGGGCTCGACCACTAAACATATAATTCAATTTTTAGAAAAAAATAAAATAAAATCAAAAATTTATGGATTTGATCTTGATCCAGTTTTAAATGAATTATTAAAAAATGATGAGCTTATTTTATCCAGCGTCAATAAGGATACTCTAGAGTTAATTGGTGGCTATTTACCGAAGTCGTTAAGGCTCTTTTTAACTAAAGTTAATCCAGTTGTAGATTTTGTTTTAATAGATGCAAAACACCAGTATAAATCTGTTTTAGGTGAATTAGAGCTTATTTGGCCTTTTCTATCAGATGAGGGTTTTATAATTTGTCATGATTATCATAAAATAAGATTGCAATACGCAATTGAGCATTTTGCTAAAAAAAGAGACGCTAAGTTTATTCCAATTTTAAATACTTCACCAGAATCTAATTTTCAGTCATCATTTGCAGTAATAGCAAAGCCTAGATTGAAGATTAACTATTTTCAATGGCTTATCTTACATTATGATTTAAATCAAGTCAGAGGATATTATTTTCTTAAACGTATTTTAAAATATTTCAAAATATTATTAGAAATAAAATAATTATAATAACGCCATATTTTGGTGGTAAATGGCCTGTCTGGATTGATGCATATTTATTATCTGTAAGTCATAACAAAAATATTAATTGGTTAATTCCAACAGATTGTAAAATACCAATTAATTACCCTGCAAATATTCATTTTAAGCAGACTGATCTAAAGTCGGTTTTTAGTAAAATAAATAAGTTACTTGATATAGAATTACCTCTAGAAATAAGAAAATTATGTGATTTAAAACCTGCATATGGTGAAATTTTTAAAGAATATATAAAAGAATATGATTTTTGGGGATTTTCTGATTTAGATATTATATGGGGTGATATAGAATCTTTTATTAATGATAAAATACTTCATAAATATGATATAATAACAAGCACGGAAAAAAAAATTGCAGGACATTTTACATTATTAAGAAATGAAAATAATATTAATAAAATATTTAGAAAAATACCAGATTACAAAAAATTATTGGGGAAAAAAGAATTCCAGTGGGTTGATGAATTACATTTTGATAATTATATCAAAAACAATATAACTGATCTAAAAATTTATTGGGAAAAAAATTTATTAAATGTTGAAAAAAATATTGATTCTCAGCAGGAATATCATTTAGATCGCTGGGTATGGCATGATGGAAACCTAATAAATAATGAAACAAATGAAAAAATAATGTATTTGCATTTTATAAATTGGAAAAAATATATAAAAGTAAATGAGTTAAACTTTGATAAGAAAACAGATTTTTTCTTTATTTCCTATAATAAAATACATTTTAAAGCACATTATAAAATTCAAATTTTCATTAATAAAATTAAAAATTTATTAATTGGTTTTTGGGTTAGAATCTTTTTTAAAAATAAAATAAAAATTCTAAATAAAAAATTGAAAATTATTCAGTCATATATTATAATGATATTTAGGGCTTTTATTAGTATTAGAATTTCTGAAATAATAGAAATTTCCAATTTTATTATTACAAATAAAAGAAAAGCATTTTATGTGGGTTGTACAAAAATTAAAAACTTAGGTGATGAGGCTGTCCTTCTTGCAACTAGAAAATTATTAACTAAATATTATATTCTAGATCTTGGGTATCAGATGAGTCCATTGATGAAACTTTTTATTAATAGAAAGCTTATTAAACCTGATATCATCATTCTAGGAGGTGGAACTTTAATTAAAAAAGATGCTTCGGTTGGATTTTTGAATAAGATTAATAATATTATTTTACTCTGGCCAAGAATTAAATTAATTACTTTTGGAACTGGTACAGTAGATATGGCTTTATCAAAAGTAACTAATTTTCCTATTAATATTTTAGATTGGAAATTTTTTTTTGAAAAATGTGATGATATTTACATCAGAGGGCCATTTACATATAACTTTATAAAAAAAATTGGAATAACAAAAAAAATAAATGTTATTGGGGATCCTGCATTGTTCTTCATAAAAAAGAAAAAAAAAGAAATTAAAAAAAAGAAAAAAATTGGCATAAACCTTGCAAACTACGCAGGAAGGATATACGGTAATTCAGAAGCTGAATTCAAAAAATTTGCTTTAGAGATTTTAGATAAATTACTTTTAAATAAATGGGATATAAGTTTTTTTTCTACTTGTAGTGTGGATGAAAAATATATTAAAAACCATCTTTTTAATGGCTTAGATATAAATGTTAATTATATTAAAACAGACACGATTACGGAAACTTTAGATTTAATAGAGACTTTTGATTTAGTCCTTGCTCAAAGACTACATTGCTTAATATTTTCTGATTGTACATTTACTCCGTCAATTCCTATAGTATCTGAATTGAAATTTTATGATTATTTTGATTCAATTGGTCAAAAAAAAATCTCATTTAAAACTGATTCAATCAATGCAGATAAGGTTTATAAAGAGATAGTTAGAATGTATGGAAATATTGGAAAAGAAAGTAAAATTCTTTATGAAGCTATGAATAAAGTAAGATATGATTTTAAAGAAACAAAATTCGAAGATATTTAAAAATTGGAGTGAATAATCAATATTTCTATATTACATCCATTTACGCCAAAAGCAGTTGGTTTAAATCAGAATTCTATTCTTAGATATCATTCACAGCCTCATGCTATCTCATTAAATAAATTTGCAGCTCAAACCAATAGTATATGCAATATAGATTATTTTACTTCAAAATATTTCTTTTCTGAGCAAAAATTCAAATTATTAAAATACAGATTTTTTCCTGTTAGCTATAATTTTCGAGGAAATCACAAAAAATTTAGAAAACAATTCTCAAAAAAGTGTCTCAAAGAATATGAATATAATACGCCTGATATAACAATAATAAATATGTCTGGACATTCAAGTGAATTTTCCTTTTTTTTATCGGAATTAATTCTGCAAAATAACAAAAAATATATAGCGATGTTAGGCGGTCAACATTATACAATGAATGAGAGAAATATTAAATATTTTCAATGTGCAGACCATTTATTGGTTCATACTAAAAGTCAAAAAAAAGATATGGAAAAAATGGATATGTTTAAAAATCTAGATATTAGAGTATTCCCTTTAGGTGTTGAAACTGAGAATTTTAAACCAGAAAAAGAAAATAAAAATATTTCAAAAGATCCAAATCTTATATATGTAGGTAGAATTATAAATTGGAAAAGAATCCATTTAGCTATTGAATCAGTTAACTGGTTGAGGAATAATCAATTTCCAAATACTATATTAAAAATTGTGGGGCCAGTATCTTCAAAAAAATACTACAAAGAACTAATAAAACTAATTAGTCATTATAGATTGGAAAAAAACATTTTATTTTTAGGTGAAAAAAAACATTCTGATCTGATAAATCTATATAGGGAATCCGATTTATTGCTTTTGCCGTCTGATTTAGAAACTTTTGGTATGGTAATGATTGAATCGATGGCTTGTGGAACTCCAGTTGCTGCTATTAATTCTCGTGGTGGACCCAATGACATAATCAAAAATAATATAAATGGTATAATATGCGATATAGAAGATTATTATCAAAACATAGAATATTATTTCAAAAATAGAGTTCTTAGAAACGTAATTATTAAAAATGCAATAAATACTGTTAATAATAATTACTCAATCCAGAATACATATGAAGTGCTTTTTAATTCACTTAAAAAGTAATATCAAAACAGCTCATATTAACTTAGTTAGAATCAAACAATCTTAGTAATCATCTGAATTTTGAAAGTATGATTTTAGCTTTTCAAATCCACTAAGATTATTCTGACTATTTTGTATATGTAAATCTTCCCATTTAGGACCTGGGATAGTTTTTTTCTCATTAAACCACAAATTACCATAAATTTGGGTTCTTTGATTTGCCAAATGATTATAATTAGTTTTTACGCCATGTAAGGTATTATCATCAGGCGAAAAGATTACTAAACTATTATTTTCTGATTGTATTTTTTTAGTTTCGCACCATTCCCATGGAACCCAGCATCTATCAATTTTAGGGTTTCCATTCCAAAATGAATAAACATAGTTATATTTTTTTTTAAATTTTAGGTAGTGAGTGTGATGGTCTTTTTTATCAGAATTAGAATCTGGGTTTATATTTATCATGTAGGTTAATGCTTTTCTTCTTACATCGGGATGAGGACTTATTTCATATCCATCTAAATATTTTTGTACACCACCGCGATAGTAAACTTCATCTAAATTAATAGAGAATTTTTTACTTATTAAATTCATAAATTTTTTTTGATTTATAAATTGCATTATTTTTCTAAGCATTGCATCCTGGGGATCGATCAATCTTAATGTAATACCAAAACCTTCACATGACGTATTTGTCAAATGACTTTTTCTTTTAGTTTTATGCCAACTAATATATTTTTTATGATATCGTATGCATCCAGGAAAATTAATTATCTTATATTTTTTTTCTTCAAGTAGTTGAA
>CAZPIF010000025.1:0-11439 GCA_964586565.1 uncultured bacterium | reverse complement strand
CTCCTCAATGCTGAGCCTATAGATAATTATTGGCAGCAAACAGTAGACTATGATATGGAAATAACGCTTTATGATTCCATAAAACAGGTGACGGGCAAAACTATCCTAAAGTATACGAACCATTCTCCTGATTCACTTGATAGAATTTATATGCACTTGTATCCTAATGCATTTCAAGTTGGCTCTGTAAAATACAGAGAGTATATTGGTAATGCGGGCAGGATTTCACGTGCAAAGTATTTTAAAGAGCAATTAGATGGATTTACAAGCAAGATAGATATTCATGATATGTCAGTTGCTTTGCCTGATAAAGGGCTTTCGTGGATACATAAGACACAAATACTAAATCAATATAAAATTGATGATACTATTCTTGAAGCATTCCTAACAAAAAAAATAGCGCCTGGACAGACAGTTCGTATCGACCTAAGATGGACCCATCATGTTGGTGAGATGGTAGAAAGAGCAGGTTTATATGAAGGGCAATATAATATGGCCCAGTGGTACCCTAAAATGGCTGTTTATGATTCAGAAGGATGGCACTCAGATGTTTTTCATGCAGAGGGTGAATTTTATGGTGAATTTGGCGATTTCAAAGTAAAGTTTGATTTGCCTAAAGCATTTGTCATAGCTGCGAGTGGGACTGTATTAAGTGGTGATCCAGGGTGGAGTGATGTTGAGGTAGATACATCATTGGATTATAATATTTGGTTAAATATTCACAATTCCACTATTCAGGAAATAAAAGAAGATGACCGTCGAATGGTTACGTTTTTAGCTGAGAACGTACATGATTTTGCATGGGTTGCCTCAAAAGATTTTCTTTATGAAGGTGGCTTAAGTAAAGATCAAGAAACTATGATTCATGTCTTATATGATAAAGATAGAGGCCAAGATTGGACGAAGGTAGTGCTTGAGAGATCAATTAATGCGCTAGATTGGTTAGAAAAAAAAATCGGTAACTATCCGTATCCACAGATAACAACAGCTGATAGAATAAAAAATGGAGGTATGGAATATCCCATGTTAGTAATGAATGGGCGAGATAGCGAAAGCTTAATTGTCCACGAATATGGGCATGTATACTTTTATGGTATACTTGCAAATAATGAGGTTGATGAAGCTTGGCTGGATGAGGGATTAACTACAAATCAGACAACTGATTATATGATGCGTAGATATGGAGAACACGGTTTTGATATTGATCTTTATGAAGATTTTCATAGTTTTCCAAAGAAATTTTATCCTATTGGTAATGACCTGCATGCGGACCAGTGGACAGTAATAAGATTTTTAAGAAGTGGATTTAATGAGAATATTAGTAGATCTTCATACCTGTTTAATAGTGGCACATCTTATCGAAGGAATGTGTATACAAAACCTTCGTTAATGTTGTTTGAGCTGAAATATATTTTGGGTGATTCTCTTTATTATGGGGCAATACAACATTATTATAATAAGTGGAAATTAAAACACGTTAATGAGAATCGATTTATTCATTCTATTCAAGAATATACAAAGCAAGATCTAAATTGGTTTTTTAAACCATGGCTCCATACTACTAAGAATTTAGATTATGCAATCTCATCATTCAAAAAAGAACAAAATGATGATTTGTCTTGGGATATTGAATTAGGTATAAAAAATCTTGGTAAAAGGTTCATGCCGATGCTTGTTGAAACGACATTGGAAGATGGATCGAAAGATAGAAGATGGTGGGACAACCATCTATGGAGATTTCAAGACACACTTAAATATAGTGTGAAACAAAAACCCTTGGACGTTTCGATAGATCCTGATGTTCAAACGGTAGATTTGGATTACAGAAATAATACAACCAAAATGAAAAAAAGATTTCTCTTTAACTGGCCAGGGTCTTGGTACAATCCTAGGGATGAAATAGTCTATTGGTGGCTACCAAGTATGTATTATGATTCAAAAAAATCTGATCTAGCACCGGGGATAAAAATTGAGCGTGAATATGGTCCCTATGAAAATACAATAGTTGAGGGGTATTATGCGAATCGATCAAAAAAATTATATTGGTTATTAAGTGGCAGACGTCAATTCGTACATTACTTACCAAGAACTACTTTTTCATTCTGGGGTTTTGAGCGACCAGGAGTTACAGAATTTGGAGGTGAAATTGAGAAAAAATGGAATAAAGTTTATGGTACTACACCAACCAATACAATCGCTGGAGGTTTTTATATTCAGCCCTCTTATTCAGAAGAAAGAGCTGAACCACTTGGGTATAACCCTAATGGAAAACTTGCAGTCAGCTATTTAACTTGGAAATCATGGATAGGTCCTTTTTCATTCAATATTAATGGCGCAAGTAGTATTTCTCCTTATTCAACATGGAATTTCAATAGAATGACATTTACAGGTGATTTATCATTTAGAAAGGTTTTGGGTATTGAAAATAAAAAACTACCACGCCTTAATCGCAATTTTATAATCAATTTTAGACAAAGATTTATAGTTGGAAAGATATGGACAGATAGCCTAGGTGTCCCTGGACAAGAGGGCTATAATATTGAGGGTAATAGTTCAAATGATATGCTAAGGAAAAATTATCTTGTTGATAATTTTTATGGGCAAAATAATTTATTTTCTCATTATCATTTTCCTGGTGAAGGTAATATAAGAGGATTTGTTGGTAGAAAAGAAAGAGGAGCTGAGGCTTTAATTGCTTTATCAAATGAGTTCGGTATTATTAAAAATCTAGCTAACGAGGATCAAGATCCTTTAAATATTGAATTAGTTTCGTTCGTGGATATGGGCATATTCTGGGATCGTCAAAGTAATATTGATGGTTTAAGAAAAAATAATTTCCATAGTAGGACATTAGCCGATGCAGGTATAGGGGTGCACCTAAATACAAAACTTTTAGAAAAAGATCTATTTTTTAGGTTTGACATGCCATTTTATTTATATGATGGAAGCAATACAGTAGTTGATTGGAATAATTGGATATTTAGTTTCCAGAAGAGTCTCTAGAAAATCGATTGAATAAACAGGGATAGTTACTAAATTTGTGTGGATGTAAGTTGGATATAATCTTTAATCGTTATATATATAAATAAATTATTACAACCGGAGATACTATCGTGAAAAATCAGTTATCAAATATTATTATATTTCTTATCTTAGCTAATTTTCTATTCGGCCAGCAACCACCTACATATCTTACTGTAGAAGAAGGAGACGAATCTGTGGTTTTATCGTGGGAAGCGCCTGGGAATGTTCTTTATGCAGGTGAGACATGTGATGGAACATACCAAGCTATAAATTTAACTGATGGTTTTTCTGAAACATATGATGGTACAACAGCTGGAGCTCAAAATGATTATACTGTAATCAATGAGTTTGGAAGTGAAACAGCCACAGGTAATGATGTAGTCTATGAATTTAATGTAGAGGAGGATCTTGAGGTAACATTTTCGTTATGTGGTGGAGCAACATGGGATACTTACTTGATTCTTTATGGTTCTGATTGTGAAACTCAGGTTGCAACTGATGATGATGGTTGTGACGGCCTACAGTCTGAGATTCTTTGGACATTAAGTCCTGGGACTTATTTTTTGGTAGTTGATGCGTATAGCTCTGGCCAAGGTGCATATTCTCTTGCTGTTAGTGCCTCTTCATCCAATACAGTTAATGGTGTATACAGACCATGTATAACAGATAATAACAAGGCAACTATCAACGAACTAGTTGGCTCCGAGATAACTCCGCTAGATGAATACAACTCAGGAATGGAACAAACCCTAAACTTTAATTTTCATGTTGAGAGTACTGATTTAGAATACGCAGAAGGTTTTATATTGACCTTTCCAACAGGATGGGAAGTTTTAGGAGGAACGATTGCTGGTGAGTCTACTGTTGTAGATGGTAACACTATCACTTTTGGTGATCCATACGCGGCATCTGGATTTGGTCCATTTCCGGCTAACGATTACCCATTCCAGGTTACTGTTGCTGCTCCAGATGTTAATGGAGATGTGATCGTCGGATTTTTTATTGGGGGTGATGAGTATGGCGTTGAACCACATACGATAACTGGAGAGTTTACTCTTTCAGAGTATGTTCCTGAAGAGGGAGACCTAATGGGCTATAACGTTTATGTCAATGGTACTCAATATAATGATGGCCTTATTGGAACAAACCAGTACACAGTAAGTGAATTAACTAATAACACATCCTATGACTTTGGTGTCACTGCAAATTATTTTTTGGATGGAGTTAATCTTCAGGAAAGTGACCCGGTTACAATTTCAGGTACTCCAACATTTCTTTTTGGAGATATAACAGGAACAATTACCGATGTAAATAATATGGTACTTTCTGATGTAGCTGTATCGGCCAGTGGTGTTGAATCAATATCTGACGAGAATGGAAATTTTACTCTAAATAACCTTACAGTTGGTATGCATACTGTTGAAGCTAGAAAATCTGGATTCTATACGAGCACTGCTGATGTTCAAGTTCTTGCTCAGGCGCAAGCAACAGAGCAAAATTTTGAAATGAGTCCCGATGTGCCTGTTCCTGCAGGTTTATCAGCTACTGCTCTGGATGAGCAGGTTCATTTATCATGGAGGAAACCAGGCAATGGTGATGAATTGATACTGCAATATGACGATGGTATTCCCTCTACTTGGTTTTATTTTTATACTTCATTTGAAGAAGGATTTGGGCATGGAATGAGATTTGATGTTGGAGGTCAGTTTGATGTTATGGCTGCTTCAGTAAGAGTTGCGTACGAAGGTGATGGGGAATTTTGGCCAGCTCCAAACTCAACACATGGACCGGTAAGAGTATTAATTTTTGATGACAATAATGGCATTCCAAATAATCTATTATATGATGGTGAAGCAGTTGCTGAAAATGGTTGGGTAACGGTGTATCCCAGTGCATATGGATTGAGTGGATCAGTATATGTTATTGCCTCTCATACTGAGAACTGGCAATATGATGGTGATCCTGAAGGATTTATGATTGATGATGGTGTTGATTATCCTGAGAATATGTACACATTTCAAGAAGGATCATGGTCTACTGGTGATGCACTAGGTTATGGTGGAGACTATATGATGTCTGTACAGGTAATGTCATATGGTGGCAATTTGCAGACCTTATCATCATTTGAGAATGCTCCAGATATTTCAGATAATCAAAACGATGTAAATGAATTGGTTTCTTTACAAAGCTTAGTAAATAGTTACTCTGGTCTTTTTTCCATAAATAATCTCGTACCCTCATCGCCTATTTTCAACACACCCTATCTTCCAATGAATAGAGAAGATGAATTAATAGAATATCGTGTATACAAGGTTAATTCTGATGGTAGTGAAGTTTTTGAATTATCTACAGAAGATACTTTTGCAATAGTATCTGCAAGTCCAAATTATTTAGAATACTGTTATAGTGTGAAAGCGCATTGGGATACTGAAAATTACGGACAATTGGAATCTAGATCCTCAAATACATCTTGCACTACACCTTATAAGATGGGAGACGCTGATTTTAATAATGTTACTGATATATCTGATGTATTAACAGTTGTGAATTTTGTTTTAGAAGCAGATATGCCAACTGAAGATGAATTTAGGAATGTTGATGTAAATGGCGATGATCAGATAAATATTGCTGATGTTATTAAAATAGTAGATATTATTTTTGATGTAAATGCTGGTAGGACCTTAGGTTTTGTTTCTAATGAGGGCGTAGCTAGTTTTGATCTCTTTATTGATTCCGAAACAAATAATATTCTAGTTGATATTGAAAATAATAGTGTAATCAGAGGTATTCAATTCGATTTGAATTTTGATCCTAATTTGGTGACTATTTTTTCACCTAGGCTACCAAAAGTACAAGAAAATACTATAGTAACCTCGAATACTACAAAAGACGGATATTTGAAAATCATTGCAGCTAATCTAAGTGGGAATATTATTGAAAGTGATGGTAAATCATTTCTGGTTATTCCTTTTGAATTTCACGGTTCTAAGTATGATATAACTAATATATCAGTTGATAATATAAATCTTGTTGGTGCTGATGGTAGCTTGATTGACTATATTGACAGGGTGAATTCATTAGATATTAGGTTGACGCCTCAGGATTTTGCTCTTATGCAAAATTTCCCGAATCCTTTTAACCCAACTACCGAAATTAGTTTTAGCCTTCCCGTGGCTGGGTATGTGGAATTATCTGTGTATAACATGGTAGGCCAAAAAATTAGAGCTCTTAGTTCTGAGAATTTGAATTCAGGATATCATTCTGTGATTTGGGATGGAATGAACGATGCAGGAACACAGGCTGCCACTGGTATGTACTTCTATACAATTAGAACTGGAAATTTTAAGAATACCAAGAAAATGTTATTTTTAAAATAGTGATAAAAATATTACGTTTAAAAAAAGCCCTGAAAAATTTTCCAGGGCTTTTTTATTTTTTGGAACCTAATAGATTATTAGACATTATATTTATTAAATAAAATTAGGATATTGGTAATGAGAAAATTTATGATCATCTTTTTTATGGTAACTCTCGGTTTTTCTCAGAGTTCCGTGGTCAGTCAGTTTAGTAAAGCTTTTGCTGATGTCGCTGAAAATGCTAAACCAGCTGTTGTCACAATTATTACAGATAAAGTAGTATCTCTAAAACAATTTGATGATTTTGGATTTTTTTTCTATCAACCTAATATGCCAAGGCAGAGAGAATTTAAAACGAATGCATTGGGATCAGGGGTTATTGTTGATGCAAAAAATGGATATATTCTTACAAATAATCATGTTGTTGATGATATGGATGGTATAAAGGTTAAACTGATTGATAAAAGAGAGTATGAAGCAATAGTAGTAGGTACGGATCCAAAAACTGATCTGGCAGTATTACAAATAGATGCAAATAATATTGAAGATATAGGTCTTGGTGATTCTGATAATATCCGGGTCGGAGAATGGGTTATGGCTGTTGGAAGTCCATTCTCAGAAAATCTAAGTCACACAGTAACAACAGGTATTGTCTCGGCAATTGGTCGAAGTAATATTTTAAATTCCGGAAGTTATGAGGATTTTATCCAAACTGATGCAGCTATCAATCCAGGAAACAGTGGTGGAGCACTGCTTAATATGGATGGAGAATTAATTGGTATAAATACAGCGATTGCCACTGGAGGATATGAAAAAGGAAATCGTGGTGTTGGTTTTGCTATACCTTCAAATATGGCAAAGAGAATTATGGTAGATCTTATTGATAAGGGATATGTTACTAGATCATGGCTAGGGGTAATAATACAAGAGTTAGATAATGAAACAGCTGAAGCTCTAGATATCAAAACACGTAATGGTGCCCTTATTGCTGATGTTGTTGAAGAAAGTCCAGCTGAAGATGCTGGCATACAAGAAGGTGACGTAATTATTGAATTTAATGGTAAGCCTATTGCGAACACAGCAAACTTGAAAAATGTCGTTTCACTTACTGCTCCTGAAAGTACGAGCAGAGTAAAAGTGATTCGAAATGGATCTCCAAAGACAATAAAAGTAGTTTTGCAAGAATTGCCTGATAATCCACAACAATTTGCAACTAGGCAAAGAAGTAATTCAAAAGAGTTTGGTTTGGAACTTAGGAACATAACAAAATCATTAAAGGAAAAATATGATATTAAAGATGATGATGTTCTAGTTGTTACTAATATTGATATTAATGGTGAGGCTTATGAAAAAGGAATTAGAGAGGGTGATATTATTAAGCGAGTGGGTACCGAAAGAGTCAAATCTGTCAGAGATTATAATCGTTTATTAGATAAGGCAAAAAATAAGGGTTCGGTACTTTTATTAGTAAAAAAACCTGGTGGATCTTCTAGGTATTTCACACTTAGTTTGAATTAACTAACCCTACAGCATATTAATTAAAATAAAAACGCTCTAAAAGGAGCGTTTTTATTTTAAAAACATAAATGGATATAGAGAGAGAAAGTAAATAAATTTCCCGCTAAAATTGAATTCTATAATTAATTATTCATGAGTATAAAAAAAGTAAAAACAAAAATAGATTTTATTGCTGCTGAGCATGAGATCTTAGAGTTCTGGAAACAACACTCTATTTTTGAAAAAAGAAAAGCTCTTAACAAAGGTAAGGAAAAATGGAGTTTTATAGATGGACCTATTACAGCAAATAACCCCATGGGTGTACACCACGCTTGGGGCAGATCACTGAAAGATATTTATAATAGATATAAATCTATGTGTGGATATGAATTAAGGTATCAGAATGGATTTGATTGTCAGGGTCTGTGGGTTGAAATCGAAGTTGAAAAAGAATTAGGATTTAAATCTAAACGTGAAGTTGAAGATTATGGGATTGAAAAATTTGTAAAATTATGTAAGGATCGCGTTGAAAAATATTCGAAAATTCAGACGGAGCAGTCAATACGGCTTGGTTATTGGATGGACTGGGATAACTCTTATTATACCATGTCTGATGAGAATAATTATACTATATGGGGATTTCTAAAAAAATTATGGTCTGAAAATAAGATATACCGTGGCAGTGATGTTGTACCTTGGAGTGGAAGATCAGGTACATCGTATTCCCAGATGGAGATAATCGAAGGTCGCAAATTAGTCGCTCACAAATCTGTTTTTGTAAGATTTCCAATAAAAGACAGGGATGATGAATACCTTTTAGTTTGGACTACTACCCCATGGACATTGTCTTCAAATGTTGTAGTAGGTGTAAATGTTGACTTAGAATATGTTAGAATCAAGGCGAAAGATGGTTCAACTTATTACTTCGCGAAAGAAAATTTGGAATTTCAGAGGCTTGAAAAGCAATTCAATGAAAAGAAGCAGTGGGTTGATGATGTCCCCAAGCTAAAGACGCTCTCACAAATATTTAAGGAGCGAGGTGGTTTTGAAGAATTAGGATCCATAAAAGGATCTGAAATGGTTGGCTGGGAATATGAGGGTCCTTATGATGATTTTGAAGCTCAGAGTGAATATGGTGGATACCCAAACATCGATGATGATCTAAAAGAAAAGAGAATTAATTCAGCTGAGAATCATAGTGTTATAAATCCTGGAAAAGATGCTATTGGAAATGATATTGTTGTTGCTGGGGAGGGTACTGGAATCGTTCATATGGCGCCGGGATGTGGTGATATAGATCACTCTGTAGGGAAAAATCTTGGTCTTGTCAATATTGCCCCACTAGATAATGAGTCTAGGTTTATTGAAAAATTTGGTTGGTTAACTGGTAAAGTAGCTACGGAAAAAGAGACAACTCAGGATATAATTAATGATCTAAAAGATAGAGGTTTCCTTGTACATGTCGAGGATTATCCACACGTTTACCCTCATTGCTGGAGATCTGGAGATGAGCTGGTTTTTAGGCTGGTAGATGAGTGGTATATAAACATGGATTGGCGCGGTAAAATAAAAAATATTGTTGATGATATTGAATGGATACCAGAATGGGGAAGAGAAAGAGAACATGAGTGGCTTGATAATATGGGTGATTGGATGATCTCAAAAAAAAGATTTTGGGGGTTAGCTCTTCCTATTTGGACATTTGATGATGGGTCATTCTTTGTTATCGGCTCAAAACAAGAATTACAAGAACTGGCTGTAGAGGGATGGGATGAATTTGAGGGGAATACCCCTCATCGGCCTTGGATTGATAAAGTGAAAATTAAACACCCTGAGACTGGATTGATTGGAATAAGAATTCAGGATGTGGGAAATCCGTGGCTTGATGCTGGAATCGTACCATTCTCAACTTTAAAATATAATTCAAATAAAGAATATTGGTCAGAGTGGTTTCCCGGTGACTTTGTGACTGAATGTTTTCCAGGACAGTTTAGAAATTGGTTTTATTCCTTGCTTGCAATGTCTGCTGAGCTTGAAGGCAAAGCGCCATTCAAAACAATTCTTGGTCACGCTCTTGTAAAGGACGAAACAGGGCGAGACATGCACAAGAGTTGGGGCAACGCAATATGGTTTGATGATGCTGCCGAAAAAATGGGTGTTGATGTAATGCGTTGGATGTACTCTCTTCAAAATATTGAGCAGAATCTTCTCTTTGGATACGGGCCTGCAGATGAGGTTCGTAAAAAACTCATCACTCTATGGAATGTTTACTCTTTTTACGCAACCTACGCCACTGTTGATGGTTTTAATCCATCAAGAAATCCGCCAAATGTTGATGAATTAAATATCCTAGATAGGTGGATTATTGCTAAAGTAAATGTCCTAACCAAAGATGGACGTGTATCAATGGATCAGTTCAGAGTGGATGAGTTCATGAAATCATTCGAAATATTTTTGGAAGAATTATCAAATTGGTATGTACGTAGAAATCGAAGAAGGTTTTGGAAGTCAGAAGACGATCAAGACAAGAATTCTGCATATACTACTCTTTATTATGTGCTGAAGAATACTATAAAACTGATTGCTCCAATCCTGCCTTTTGTCTCCGAAACCATTTACCAAAATCTAGTTGTTAACTCTGAGTCAGATTCAGAGGAAAGTGTTCATTTATGTGATTTTCCTGAGCCTATGAGCGATTGGATAGATCAAGAATTAATTATCAATGTTGATTCGTTGAGAAAGCTTGTGGAGCTTGGTAGATCGGCAAGAAGTAAATCTAAGATTAAAATAAGACAGCCATTAGAAAAAGTTAGTTTTGCTATTGAAGACAATGAAGTAGCTGATTTCTTTATTCAAAATAAAGAAATTATCTTGGAAGAACTAAATGTCAAATCTGTTGAGAGATTGACTGATGCAGACCAATTAATTAGCTATAAAATAAAGCCTAATTTGAGGACTTTAGGTCAAAAATATGGAAAGGGCTTAGCAGAGATACGAAACTTGCTAGATAAGGAAGATTCAAGGAGGCTAGTATTAGAATTGCAATCTTCTGATAAGTTTGAATTAAATGGTGGAGAGTATACTTTATCTAGGAATGATATCTTTATAGAGACAGAACCAACCGATGGCTTCTCCGCTGTAAGTGGTGACGGAATTACTGTTGGACTGTCTCTTGATTTAGATGAGGATTTATTGATGGAAGGTCTAGTTCGCGATATAGTTCGTCTTGTGCAAGAAATGAGGAAGAATGCGGGATTTGCTGTTGAAGATAGGATTGAAATTTCATGGGATTTTGATATGCATATTTTAGAAGCATTAAGTAAATTTGATAATTATTTTAAAACAGAAACATTGACTAATAATATCAAGGAAAATATTTACAGTTTTGACCACGAAGAGGTTGTCGAAATCAATAAAAAGCAGTACAAAATAAAACTGAAAAAAAGTAACTAGGAGATTTTTATGGCTCAAAAAAAATATTCAAAAAAAAAATTAGCATTTTTTAAGAAACATATACAAGCCAAATTAGATGATTTAACAACTGATCTTGACCACACCAGAG
>CAZPIF010000024.1:0-11535 GCA_964586565.1 uncultured bacterium | reverse complement strand
GGAACATAATTCAATAATCTCATCTTCAGACGGCCAGAATCCTTGTTGATATGATCCAACTTCAGGAGTGAATGATATCATATTTTTTTCACCATATGTCCAATCCACTGCGTCACCATTTACACTATAACCAACTGTTGCTAGTCCATTTCCAACAGTGTATCCATTATACCTAGCCATTTCATATCCAATATCTGTAATCTTTGTAAGCTCTGGCTCATCAGGTAAAGATCCATTACCAAATGAGTGAATATATAAATTTGAAAAAGTATGATAGTGTAATACATTATTAAAATTATGATTATTTAGAAGATCACGAACTGCTTGAGTTTCTGGCTCAGAGAATTGTATTTCACCTCTATATGTAGATCCGCAGGGATTTGATACTGATCCTACATCATCTAAACCCCAATCAAATCCAAAATTTCTATTTATATCAACGCCCTTCTCTGTACCATCACCACAATTAGTTTCTAGCCTATTCTTCCTGTGCATACCTCCACCATTAGGCTCAATCTCTTCATTAAAAACATAACCATCAGGGTTAACAACAGGAACAAACCACATTTCTCTATTGTCAACTAAATAACTTAGTTCGCTATCAACACCATAAGTTTCAGCTAGCCTCTGTACAAAGAAAAACAGATTCATCATTCCTACAGGTTCTCTTGCATGTGTCAAAGCAGTGTAAAGTACTTTAGGCTCATTCTCATTTAAGTTAGGGTTGTCTGAAACTTTGAAGGCCCATATATCGCGTCCCTCTACAGACTGACCAATTATAATACGCTCAGATATTATATTTGGATAAAGAAGATTTAATTCATCAAAACGACTATTTAATTCATCCCATGTATAGTTACCTTGCATGGAACCAAGGGGGAAATCTCGTGACTGCAATGAACGATTTTTTGATTTATAGTAAGCACTTAAGTCGTTTATTAAAATAGTTGACTCTATACCTTTTCTAGCCAGTGCAATTCTTTCATTTTTTGTTAATATCAAATCAATAAATACATCTCTTTTCCAATTTATATGATCCAATGGTATTCCTAATGATCCTATAATTCTTAATTTTTCAGGTATTGGATCAAAAATTCTGATAGATTGATAAATATCACTCGAAAAAAGTGAAGTATAAAAAAACAACCCTAAAATAATTAATCTAGCTCTCAAATTCATTTAATTAAAAGTTTGTTTTAATCCAATCAGTGTTTACGGACTTAGGCCTAGTTATTGGAATACCAAGAGCGCGTTCCCAGACCATTTGGGAAATCATACCCATTGTCCTTGATATACTGAAAAGTACTGTGTAGAAATTGAATTCTTTTAGACCATAATAATAAAGTAAAGATCCAGAGGCAGCATCAACATTCGGCCATGGATTTTTTGCTTTCCCATGCTCTTTTAATACTTCAGGAACAACTTCATAAAGCAAATCTACAATTCCGAAAACATCATCTTCACGGATGTGTTTTTTGCCAAAATTAATAAAGGCAGAAAAACGGGGATCTGCACACCTCAATACTGCATGACCATAACCAGGTATGACTCTTCCATTATTTAAACGATTCCAACAATATTTTCTCAAATTTTCTTTTGATGGTAAACCTCCAAATTCATCTCTAACTCCTAGAACAAACTTCAAACATTCTTGATTTGCTAAACCATGCAGGGGACCAGCCAAACCATTTAATCCAGCACATACTGCATAATACGGATCAGAAAGTGCAGAAGCAACGGTATGTGATGCAAAAGCACTAACATTTCCACCTTCATGGTCACAATGTAACATAAAATAAAGTTGCATTAGTTTATGAAAATCTCCATCCTCATCAGGAAGACCAGTCATTTTAACAAAATTTCCAGCCCAATCTTTTTTAACATCTGGTTCAATTCTATCACCTTTGTTAAATCTCATTCTATAAATTCCTGCTCCTAATGCTGGTAACTTTGCAAGTAATCTTATTCCATCTTCTAGTATTGCCTCCCAATATTCATTTTTTTTCATTCCATTATCATATTTTTTTCTGAAAACACTTTCTCCTTGCATTGTAAGTATACCCATATTGAACATTGTCATCGGATGAGAATCATGGGGCATTTTTTTTAATACATCCCATACATAATCGGGTACACTTAAATGTGATGAAAATTCATTTTGGAGATCATTTAATTCCGCTTTATTAGGTAATGCTCCTGTGAGCAAAAGGAAAAAAACTTCCTCAGGTAAAATATCTGTAATCTCCATTAATGGGATTCCTCTAATAATAAGTCCTTTATCAGCAGAGACTGATGACGTATCACAGACAAATGCCTTAATTCCTCGCAAACCAGAATATGCCTGAGAAACAGTAACATCACTTATTTTCTGATCTCCTTTTTGGGCTATAAGTTGTTTGATCTCTTCTTGGACTAAAGGGATTCTATCTTTTAGATTATTTTTTAATAAGTTCATTTTTTATCCTTTAATTGGAATAATTATAATAGATTGAATTTAATCAGATATTTATTGATACTATTAGATTAATCAAACTTCCGAACAACCAAACCAGATCTTAGTTTTGGTTCAAACCATGTTGACTTTGGCGGCATTACCTTATCCTCGTCAGCCACTCTCATTAAATCATTAATTGTCACTGGATATAGTGCAAAAGCAACTTTAGCATCTAACGTACATCTCTTTTCAAGCTCACCTAATCCTCGAGAGCCACCAACAAAATCAATTCTCGAATTAATCCTTGGATCATGAATACCCAGAATAGGTTTGAGAATGTAATTCTGTAATATTGAAGCATCTAAACCTAAGACAGGATCATCAGCAATAATATTTTCTCTTAATTTGAGAGTAAACCATTCTTTATCAAAATACATTGAAAACACTCCCTTACTATAAGGTATTATTTTCTTCGATGACTTTTTAAGTATAAAATCATTTTTAATTTTAATAAAAAATCTTTCTTTATTTAGTCCGTTAAGATCTTTGACCAAACGATTATAACCAAGGATTTGGACTTCATCATGTGGAAATATAGTAGCTAAAAAATAATTATATGCTGTATTACAATCATAGTTTTGATTTGCTTTAATATGATTCTTGTGTACGCGTGAAGCTGAAGCAGCTCTATGATGCCCATCAGCAATATACAAATTATCTATAGATTGAAAATATCTTTTTATGCTATCTATGTTAGTTTTATCTTGTATTTTTATTAATGAATGAATACTCCCATCGCTGGCTTCAAAATATATATCAGATGGTCTCTGTGAGTATTTTGAAAATTGGTTTTGAAAGTTACCATCATTTTTAAAAACTAGAAATACTGGACCAGTGTTTGCTTTTGTAGTATTGATATGCAAAGTTCTATCATCCTCTTTTTCTGGACGAGTAAATTCATGTTTTTTTATCTTTTGATTATCATATTCTTTGATTGATACTGCAGCTATTAAACCAGTTTGTGAATGTCCACCTTTAGAAATTTTATATATATAAAAACATTCTTTATCATCTTCTATCAAAAACCCTTTCTGGATAAATTTATTTAGATTCTCAGCAGCTTTATTATGTATAGATTTGTTTTTTGGAATTTTAGATATTGGAAAATCAACTTCAGCTTTAATTATTCTTAAAAATGACTTTTTATTTTTAAGAACAATTTTTCTAGCTTCATCTGAGGATAAAACATCATATGGTTCTGATGAAATCTCCTTTGCTAATTTTAAAGGAGGCAAGAACCCACGGAAAGGAATAATTTTTGCCAAACTAATTCTAACTACTTTTAAATAATTTTTCAGCTGTCTCTAAATCATCTATAAAATCAACCTCCAGACATGGGTATTTAGAAATATCAAGAAAGTTAAGCTCAATTTTCTCCAAAAGTGGTTGCATTGCAGATTCAAAATAATCATTCTTACCTCCTGATTCAATTAGCCCCTCCAATGAACTAATGAAATAATTAATAAATAATTTTGATAATTTTGCCACTCCAATAAACTCTCCCAAACACTGATCCTCAATTAAATCTTTTCCTATTGCTACAATTTTATTCTTACCACCGTCAATTACTTTAACTTCTTCTTTTCCACAGATTTTTACATCTACCGCTAAAACATTAGTAAAATTTGATTTGTAAATATCTAATAATAGTTCCTTTGGATAAACTACGTCTGCATTCATAAGTAAATAGTCAGAATCAAGATATTTTTTTGCAAGAAAGACTGAATACGCAGTATTTGTTTCAAAATAATGATGATTAACTATAAAATTAAAAATTATATCAGGAAAATTTTTCTTTACATTTTGGATTAACATCTCTCGGTGGTATCCAACTATTATAATAATTTCTTTTACACCTATTTTTTGTAGTGCTTCTATTTGATAGTGAATAATTGGTTTACTATTGACTTGTAAAAGGCATTTAGGCATATCATAAGTATGAGGATACAATCTCCTTGATACACCTGCAGCCAGAATTAATGCTTTCATAATTTAAGAAATTTAGGATTTTATTATATTTTTAAGGCTGTAATCTATATAAGAACTTGATATTTCAGTTAAACAATATCTTCCTTTATTACTCTTATTGCAATGGGTACCCTCACATGGGCTACAATGTTTTATTAAACCAGTATTTTCTCCAATCGGGGCAGTGACTTGACTATCACCAGCTCCAAAAAATGAAAGAGTCGGTAGCCCTAAAGCTGCTGATATATGACCTAATCCACTATCTGCTGCTAATGCATATTCACATTGAGATAAAATCTGAATTGATTTTCTTAGCGAATACTCGCCACAGATAGAAATCATAGTAACACCCTGACAATAATTAATTAATTGATCGGCTTTTTTAACATCATCCTTTGAACCAAAGATAATGTATTGCCTATCTGATTTTTCAATCCATTTTTTTATTAGAAAATTATCTAGAGTTCTATTTTTTGAAATACTAAAAGGTAAAAGTGCTATTGGCTTATCCAAGCCTATATTTTTTAATTCGTTTTCTGCCCAAGTAATTTCTTTATCTGATAAATTAATTTTTGGTAAGATTAAAGAATAGTTATCTGATTCAATGAGGCCTAAATATTTTCTTGAGCGATGGATCTTTTGTCTTGGTTGAGATATCGCATTGGTTAGTAAAAAAGAACGCATTTGATCTGCATAACCGTAGCGAAACTTAGAATTTGATAACCATAAAACAAATGCACTTCTAATTGAATCAGTTAGTGTATAACAAATATCTAACTTTTTATTCCTCAATTTTCGTCCAGTTTTTAAAGTACTAAAAAATCCTTTAATTTGGTAATTTGCAAGTGGAATTATTTCTGAGATTGACGGATTATTTTTGTAAACATCTGAAACCCATTCCTTACAAATAATTATTATTTCGGCTTTTGGATTTTTCTCCTTTATTACTTGAATAAATGGTAATGCTAGTACAGCATCACCAATCCAATTTGGACTATATATTGCTATTTTCATTATTATAATTTTCTATTGAATCAATGAGCCTTGAAGATGCCATCCCGTCAGATTTATATAAATAATATTCACATGCAGACTTTCTCTTTAATGCCATGTCATCAATATTCTCAATTGCAAAATAGACTCTATTTACAAGGTTGCCAGGATCTTTAATATTATAGACGAAGTCAATTTCTTGGTGCCTGTCTAAATCCATTTTTCTCCAGAAACGTCTCTGTAATATTCTATGTTTAAACTTAAGAGAATAGCATTCTGCCTGGATAATTGGTTTATTTAATGGCAAATATTCAAACATAGTTGATGAAATATCAGTAATTAATAGATCAGATAATAAATAGTAAGGAATAATATCATAAATATTATTAGACAGCAAAAATATGTTCTCATTTTCTTTTGACAATTTGGAACAAAGAGAGTGTTGATAATAATATTTTTGCTGCTCCCAACTAAAAGCATGTAATTTTATGATTAAGTTGAAGTCAATACTAATTTCAGGTAAGTGAGCATATAACTTTTCTAATGAAGTTGGGTAAAAACTGGGTGCATATAAAATATTTTTTTTATGTGCATCAAGACCCATTTCAATTTTAAGATTTTCTAAGTACTTATTATTTATGGTAAAAAGCCTATCAAGTTTTGTGAATCCTATTAATTCTAAATTTTCATGACCATGATTTTTTAACTCATTAAATCTTGCTTCTGATTCAACTGCCCTTATATCAATACGTTTATCTATATCATTATAGTATGATTTTTTTAATCCAATCCCATGATATACCATCACTGTAATAGTATTTTTAGATACTATTTTATTAAGTTGCCCAACATTACCTACAATTATAATATCATATTTTTGATCAATAATTTTCTTAATTCGAGCTTGTTCATTTTCTAAAAAAATGAATGAGATTTCCATTTGTAAACATATTTCTGATAGTATGTTTTTTTCTACATCAGAATTACGCTTAGGCATTGAAACATAAATTTTATAATTCCCTCTTCTCTTTAGTTCTTCAATTATAGGTAAAAAATTTGGCCAGTAATATAAGTGATGAGTTTCAAAAAGTACTTTCTTCATTCTATTATAAATTATTATATACCATAGTTATAACTTTTTCTTATTTTTTATATTTTGGTAATATTTTTTAATTCTTGCAAGTTGCAAAAATCAGTTATTTTATTAATTTTCAAATTGTATATTATAGAATTTATGATAAATACCTTTCTTAGTATAAAGCTCATCATGAGTTCCAATTTCTGAAACTTTACCGCTATCCATAACTATTATTTGATTCGCATTTTTTATTGTAGATAGACGATGTGCAATAACTAGTACAGTTCTATTTTTCATCAAATTATCTAAAGCATTTTGGACTAAATTTTCTGATTTTGTATCAAGAGCAGAAGTAGCTTCATCTAAAAGTAATAATGAAGGATTTTTATATATTGCTCTAGCTATAGCGATACGTTGCTTTTGCCCTCCAGAAAGCTTAACACCTCTTTCTCCAATAATAGTTTCATATCCATCTTCAAGATCTTTTATAAATTCAACAGCATTTGCAGCTTGTGCAGCTTCAATTATTCTGTTTTCACTAACCTCTTCAACGCCATATGCAATATTATTACGGATGGAAGTATTCAGAAGAATCGTTTCTTGCGTAACAATCCCCATCATCATCCTTAAGGAATTAATTTTATATTCTCTTATATCTTTATTATCTATTACAATTTTACCTTTAGATACATCAAAAAATCGTGGAATTAGATCTGCAATAGTTGACTTACCAGCCCCGCTTGCACCAACTAATGCAATCGTCTGCCCCTTCAACATTTCAAAATTAATATCTGTTAGCTTAAAAGAGCCCTCATCATATTCAAAACAAACATCTTGAAATCTCAAGGATTGTTTTATATCAGTAATTTCATCGGAACCGCGATCAACCACATCTGAACACTGATCAAGTATGTCAAAAATTCTCTCAGCTGACGCATAACCATTTTGAAGAGTAATATGCACATGACTCAAAGAACGAATAGGACCTAACATGGAAAATAATAGAAACATAAACCTTAGAAAGTCTTCAGAAGAAAGAGTTGACCCCACCATAATTTCAGAGCCACCAAGCCAAAGCAGTACTACTGCCATCGTAACACCAATAGTTTCAATAATTGGAGAAGACATAAGACGTAATTTTGAAGAACGAAACAAAAGAGAAAAATATTTCCATGACTCATGATTAAAACGTTTGATTTCTTGCCGCTCAACCGCAAATGCTTTTACTATTCTTATGGATGAAAGATTCTCAGTAATTATACTTAAAATACCACCTATTTGTTTGGTATTACGCCTAGCTTTTCTCCTAATACTTTTGCCTATAACTTGAATCACAAATTGTGAGAAGGGGATGATCAAAAGAGCAACAACCATCAATTTCCAACTTATAATAAATAACAATACCGTAAATGCTAAAATATTAATTGGCTCAACTATTATTTTTTGAAATGTAGTACCAATAGATTGATTAAGAGAATGGACATCATTTATAATTACAGAAGATAGATCTCCAAATTTTCTACGTTGGAAAAAAGAAAGTGATAAACTTTGTATATGGGCATATAAACGATTTCTCAGTTGTGTAACAATTCTTAGTTGAACGTATGACATCGTTAAATTCTTAAAATATAAAAAAATATTTTTCAAAATAAAGATTACAATGATTGAAAAACATAATATTTCTAAAGTTTCGATATTTGTTTCTCGTAAGATAAAATTATTCACTATTATCTTTAATTTTTGATTTAATGTTGGAGTTGCCTCCATGAGTAAAGCCTTATGGTCTAGTACAAGCTGATTAAAATCGGTCAATACACTATTAATAAGTGATGCAGTAAGCCAAATTGAAATACTATTAAACACCACAAATAAGATTCCATTTAATAAAGAAATGGTCATAAAAAGCCACTCAGGTTTAATAAACTGAAATATTTGGCTAATATTAATTTTTTGATTTATCATGTTTTTATCATTTTCCAATGCCCTATACCTGCTTCAAAAAATTTTTTACCAAATTTTTCAAAACCATAAAGGCTATAAAATCCGATAACAGATTCTTGCGCATGTAAATAAATAATTTCATCTTTATCTAATTTTTTGCATAAAAATTGGACCAATGATCTACCAATACCTTTTTTTCTAAATTCTTTTAATACTGCAAAACGCTCAAGTTTAATGCCAAAATCAGTAGTTCGATACCTAGCTGCACCAACATTTTTTTCTTCAAATATTGCATAAACATAAGCCGAATTGCTACTTTTTTCATCAATAACTATTTTTTCTGGTATCCCCTGTTCTTTTATAAATACCTCTCTTTGGATATCTAAACATATTTCATATTCCGCATTATTATTAGCGCGCTTTATCTTAATTCCCATAATCTAAATTTCAGTTATGAAAACAAGAAATCATATAAAAAGATTTATTAAAAATAGATATTAAATAAAAAGTAAATTTATTAATGACAAGTGCAGGAATCTATATCCATATTCCATTTTGCGCATTTAAATGTATCTATTGTGATTTCTACTCTGTAGATAAGAGAGAAGATTCAATCCCAGTATTTGTAAAATCACTAATCCATGAAATCAACAAATGCGATATTGATTGCTCCAAATGGAAATTTAATACACTGTTTATTGGCGGTGGTACACCCAGTTTGATTGCACCAAAATTCATGGAAAGAATTCTATCTTCTCTTTACAAAAAATATAATCTTAATCATTTAGAAGAAGTTACAATGGAAATTAATCCTGGGGAGGTATCAAAAGAATATTTAAGTGATTATAAAAGCCTAGGGATAAACAGAATCTCCATTGGAGTACAGTCTTTAGAACCCAAGTTGCTAAAATTTTTAACCAGAACACATACTAAGAATGATATCATTAATACATATAAGAACATTAGAGAAGTAGGATTTGAGAATGTTAATTGCGATCTCATTTATTCTATCCCAGACCAAAGTTTAGATATTTGGAAGAATGATCTCAATACAATTTTTAATTTAAATCCCGAGCATATTTCAGCATATACACTTACCTTAGAAAAAGGCACTGAACTATTTTCTAATTTTTCCAAAGGTCTAGTATCTATGCCTAGCCATAACCAAGATAGCCATTGGTTTCATATGACTCATGAATACTTATCCTCTAATGGATATATTCCATATGAAGTATCAAATTTTTCAAAAAAAGGTTATAAATGTATACATAATCTTCATTATTGGGAAATCGAACCATATTTAGCTTTTGGGCCCTCTGCACATGGTTTTGATGGACAATACAGATGGAACAATGTAAGCTCTTTAAATAATTATATAAAAAAACTAGAAGCTGATCAATCTCCTATATCGATGAAAGAAAAATTAACACTTTATGATTATACTAATGAATTAATCGGTTTTGGAATGCGAATGGTGGAGGGTTTGAATCTACAAAAAATCCCAAAAGAACTCCAAAAAGACTATGGAGAAAAAATCAGTAGTGTTATAAATCAATACCCAGAATATTTTACAAAAAAAAACAACAACGTTGCATTTAATAAAAATGGATTAATACTAGCTGACCAGATCATACCTGAAATGATCTTAATATAATAAAAATAAAACAAGCAAAAATTATCAATAAAATTATAAAGGATTTTACGCTCAAGTTATATTTTATAATATGATAAATTGCAGCTATCCCATCTTTCCAAGTTATTTTTTTCCCATCATTGTAGGTCCGTCCATAGTAAGAAATAGGTAGTTCATAGATTCTCAATTTAGCCTTAGCTATCTTTGCAGTGAATTCTGGTTCAAAGCCAAATCTATTTGACTTTAATTCAAATAAATTAAGGATCTCAACTCTAAACATTTTATAACATGTTTCCATATCTGTGAGATTTAGATTTGATAACATATTGGACAAAAGAGTAAGCATCTTATTACCTAGATAGTGCCAAAAATAAAGGACTCTATGTGTTCCACCAATAAACCTACTTCCATAAACAACATCTGCCCTGCCATCAGCAATTGGCTGAATTAATCGTTTATATTCATCAGGATTATACTCTAGATCTGCATCTTGTATAACAATGACCTCAGAATTCGCTAATTTAAATCCTTTCCGAAGAGACGCTCCCTTACCTTTATTTTTTTCGTTATCTGAGAATTGAAATTTCAAATTTGTTTTTTCTTTTGAAATTATACCTATCGTTTTTTTGATTACCTGTTTACTATTATCCGTAGAACAATCATTAATAATTACTATTTCATTAACAAGTTCTGAATTCGCAACAGTTTTGAGAATGGTACCAATAGTGTGTTCCTCATTGAATACAGGAATAACAACAGTTAAAGAAGGATAAAGTCTCCTTTTATTCATTATTTATACACGAGTTAAAAGCCATTACTATATAATCTTTAATAAATATTTCTTAGTTAATTTTTTATATCTCGTTTTAGGATTAAAAAATACACCCCCAACCTTACTTACTCGAGTATGTTCAAATACATTCAAAACTCCTATTGAATACTGATAGGTTAGTAATTTATTATATCCAGCTTCATCTGTGAAAATTAATATTGGTTCAGACTTAACTAGTATTTCTAAATTAGTTGAATCAATATAATCCACATTCCTATCAAGATAAAAATTCAATGACCTACTTTTAGCTTTCGGATTCTGATTAAAATAATAAATATTATAATCTTCAAAATTATTTTCAATAATAAAATTAGCCGCCTCAGCTTGCGATTGATATTCTAAAATAGGTTTCATAATACCTAGATTAAATCCATAATTGCATAGAATGCTTGCTAAAATAGATATGCTAAATAAACTGGTAATTCTTTTTTTGATAAAAAATATGATTGAGATTATAAATACAATAGTAATCAATAGAGGAATGATATAAAAACTTAGTTCATTTAAAAATCCATATGTAGATATGCCATATATTATAAAAATCATTATTGCTGAAACTATAATTTGCGTCTTAAATATAAGTTTATAAGTCCGAC
>CAZPIF010000023.1:0-11600 GCA_964586565.1 uncultured bacterium | reverse complement strand
CAGCTGAAGCTGTGCTTACTGCTAAGGGTGGAATGACATCGCATGCCGCTCTAGTCGCAAGAGGCTGGGGCAAATGCTGTATAGTTGGATGCAGTGAATTGCAGATTAATGTAAGCAATAAAGAATTAACCATTGGAAACAAAGTTTTAGGCGAGGGTGAATGGATTACAATGAACGGAACCAAGGGAACAATCTACAGTGGAAAATTAAATCTCATCGATGCTGATCCAGATACACATCCAGAATACAAAGAGCTAATGATGTGGGCAGATGAGAAAAGAAAACTGAATATTCGCACTAATGCGGAAAGCCCAAGCGATGCTAAGCAGGCAATAAAGTTTGGCGCTGAAGGTATTGGTCTATGCAGAACAGAACATATGTTTTTTGATGAATCTAGAATACTAGCAGTGCGAAAAATGATATTTGCAGACAATGAAACAGATAGAAGAGATGCTGTAATGGAGCTTCTTCCATTTCAAAAAGAAGATTTCAAGGGTATTTTACGTGCTATGGAGGGGAGGCCTGTTACAATAAGGCTTTTAGACCCACCCCTACATGAGTTTATGACCCTTAATAATGAACAACAAAATGACCTAGCAAAAAACCTTGGGGTAGACGTGAAAACTGTTAAAAATAGGATTTCAGCACTACACGAGCTAAACCCAATGTTGGGACATCGAGGTTGTCGTTTAGGAATTGCTTATCCAGAAATAACAGAGATGCAGGCCACTGCAATATTAGAGGCAGCCGCAGAACTAAAACAAAATGGGTTAGATGTTTTTCCCGAAATAATGATACCTCTTGTGGGTTCAGTTTCAGAATACACAGATCAAGAAAAAATCGTTCGTGCTGTAGCAAAGACGATTACAAATAAATATGGAATAAAATTAAATTTCCTTGTCGGAACAATGATTGAGCTTCCGCGAGCCTGTTTAACCGCAGATGAAATTGCAAAACATGCTGAGTTTTTTAGTTTTGGAACAAATGATTTAACTCAAACAACATTTGGATTCAGTCGAGACGATATTGGTTCTTTCCTACCAGACTACTTAGAGCGGAAAATTCTACCAGAAGATCCATTTCAGAGCCTAGATGTCGATGGAGTAGGGAAGTTGGTATCTATGGCAGTTGAATATGGTCGCAATATTAATCAAAAATTAAAGATAGGAATTTGTGGTGAACATGGTGGCGATCCTGCATCTATCGATTTTTGTAAAAAAAATGGTCTTGACTATGTAAGTTGCTCTCCATTTAGGGTTCCCATAGCTCGATTAGCAGCAGCTCAGTCTGAACTAAGAGAATAAATAAAAATAATAAAAAAGGCTTCTACATAAGAAGCCTTTTTTATTTAAAAACTTGGTTAATGTTATTATTCTACCATCTCGCCACCTGACAAAATATCCTCAAGATTAATAGCTCCATCTTTTTCCATCTGTTTTGCCGCATCAACAAATAGTTTTCTAGCATTATCGACTTCTCTCTTTGGTTGCGGCTTTCCTGCAAGTTCATCATTATACATAGCTTGTTTTTTCTGTGGTAGCATGTCTTTTAATTCTGCTATTTTTTCTTCTTCAAGACCTTTAAATGCGATTGGCAATAAATCCAACTCTACGCTATTTAGTATAGTTCTAATTTGATCACTTGGAAATTTTTCCATAATATCTTCAAATGTGAGAAAAAATGCTTTTACCCCAGCATATAATTCGGGGTTTTCATTTTGAAGGGTTTGCATGTATCTTTCTTGGTCATTTGAGCCCATTCCACTTAGCATATCTGCTATTTCCTTAGCCCCTCCTCTAGAAAATTCTGCCGTTCTGGGTAAGTAAGTAGATTTTTCTTTTAGTCTTGCACCAACCTCTATGATTCCCTCAAGGGGTATATCATCTAAAGAGCCTAATTCAATTAATACCCTTCCCTTTAATTCTGGCTCCAACTTATTCAAGATCAACATTTTTTTCTCTGCCTCAAGTTGAGCAAGAATCATCGCAATTACAGGAGGCTCTTCCTTGTCCAAAAGAGCAATAAGTTGTTCATCGTTAAGCTCGGCCAGAAATTCAAATGGCTGTATCGGTCCATCATTTTTAGTTTCATCTCTCTCACTTAAAAAACCAAAATAAAATTCTTCCATCACTCGTTTTTTAACAGAAAACGAAATGTCACCCATAGAACTTAATGTGGACCGTATTTTTCTAATTTCTGTTTTTGATAATCCTTTTACCAAAGACATTGCAAGACTTTCTCCAACAACAGAAAAAAGTATAGCAACCTTTTGGATGCCTGATAACGCGTGGTAATCATTAATCATTTTATTTTACCTCCAGTACTTTATTCACTAGAATCTTCTTCACCGCCACCCGAATCATCACCCGAAGAGCTGTCTTCAGGCGCTGGAGCTTCAGGCGCTGGCTGCTCTAACCACTCTTTTACAATATTTGATGTTCTCCCTGGCTGACCCACGCTCATTGAAACAACTGATTTGCGAATATCATCAATTTCGCTCCTAAGAACATTGGGATCCTCGCTTATAGAGTGTTTTTCAGATTCACCGTTGTTTTCTGCTTCACCTTCTACATCTGGATTACCATCAACAGAATTCTCCTCGGGTTTGCCTTGATTTTCTCCTACTTTTTCATCATTCTCAGGTTGTTTATCAGGGGCTTTCGCATCTGAGGTTTTTTCAACTGGCTTCTTTTTCCTCTTTTTTCTTCTATAGGGAGGAGGATAGGGAGGGTATGGTGGCATAGGCGGGTAATTCTGGGGCATACTATTTTTTTTCTGCTGCAGAACCATCATAACTATTAAAGCCAATATAACAGCCCCTAATACTATCAAAAGAATAGTTTTAGTATCCATACCAGCCGCTGCCTCTTCTTCTAATGTTTTTAATTCTGTCTGAACAGCATCTAATGCCGCAATCTTTTCAGCTATTAATGAATCTCTAGATGCTTTTTCTTGTTCTCTTTCTGCAAGCTCGGCTTGTATTTTTGCTTGAGCCTGTTTTTGGGCCTCTATTGAATCTTGCAACATTGCCTGCAATAACATTTTCCTTAAACTTTGTAGTTCATTATCAAGCATTGCAAAACGATTTGAGTCAAGCTGCTTAGACTCAGAGCTTTCCACTGATTCATTAACCGCCAACATGTCTCTTAGGGCCTGAATTTCAGTTTCGAGTTTTGAATTTCTAACTGAATCTTTTCTCGCTAATTCTCTTTTTTCGTATTCAGCTGCTTCCTCTAGTCTTTTTTTATCTAATTCTTCAAGTTGAGATTCAAAAAGTTTTAAATCTTCTTCTCTTCTCGTTGATATTTCATCTTTATAGGTTGCTATATCTTCTTTCCAATTCGAAGACTCTGATACTCGTTTTTGCTCAAGAAGATCTATCTTTTCAGCAATGTTTTTTAACATAATTTGTTCGGCGGAACGCTGATCTCTTCGCTCCTTAAAACTTGCCGTCATAATCGTTAGTTTATCACCACGGTCTCTATCAAACTTTGATGCAGCCATGGTCAGCTGACGAATATTTTCAATTAATTCGGGGGCTGCTCCCTCCTGCAGGATTAGTGATAAGTCCATTTTTTTAATCAATGCCCTTGAAGGCCTTTTTCTTGATAAAACCTTATCCACAACTTCTTTTTCTTCACTTCCCCCTGAAGAAGCAAGTCTATCCATCGGTTCCATTGTCTTAGGCGACACTGGAGCTGATTCGGTAAGCGGCCTAGAATTGGTTTTTTTCGGCGTAACAACATCAACCTCAAACCCCGGTATTGGCAATCCAATAGAGTAACTTTCTTGATCAGCGACATCATCTTGAATCATTTTTTCTTGAATTCTAACAAGCGCTTTTGCGGTTTTTTCCTCAGGCGAAACCTGCTGTATTGATTGCTTGTTTGGCTCCCTAGGAGCAAAAACTGTTATTTGTTCATTAACTTCATCTAATATATCAAGATCTACGTCAACATTAATAACATATTTATGGGAATCAATAACTCTAGACAAAGCTTCTTTTACTCTGTCTCTTATATCGTTTTCAACCATCAGTTTTTGGGATAAATATCCGCTACCCTGACCCAAAACAATTGTAGCTGCTATTAATATTCCAAAACTGGATATTATATTTTTATTCCCCTTATTCATTTCAAACTCCTTGGTATGTGTTTTTACTCCGCATTGTAAAATTTTTAATCCTCATAGCTTGTACCTGACCTTCCCTTGCCATGGTGTGGTGGATTTATAAAAGTAATTTGAATTCTTCTGTTTGAAGCCTTTTGTTTTGCTGTCTTATTCAATGATAAAACAGTAGGCAATGGGTTACCCTTTTTGTCTAGTGCTTGTTCACCGTCTCCCCAAGTTAAAGTTAAGGGGTTATACATGGGATTTGATGATTTTATACTATCTATTCCCTTTGGAAACCAATCACCATATCCAGCCGCAACCAACCTTGGCGCAGGAACACTTTGTTCAATCATGTAACGAACAACAGTTGCTCCGCGAGCTGCAGATAGTTCCCAGTTGCTTTTATAAAATTTTTGCCATTTTTTAGGCATTGGGTCACTGTCAGAATGCCCTGCTACTTCTATCTGAAAAGGACTTGCTAAAACACGTGGAATTATTTCTTTTTTTAGTAATTCACCTAACTCAGGCTTCATATCTGCTTTACCTGAAGGAAAAGCAAAATCTCCTTTGATATTGACTATTAAACCTTTGGAACTTGTTTGAACATCTATTGGGGGGTCTCCGGAAGGGTTTTCCTTCTTCATTTCTTCAATAGCTTCTTTCATCTCTTTTTTCATAGCGGCTAGGTTTTCAATTGGCTCAAACTCGCCCTCTTCTTCAGCTTTACCACTGGCCTTAATTTTACTTCCTAATGATTTTCCTTCTGAGTTCGCCATCTCTTGTAGTTTCACAGGATCCATTGTAGATATGGCAGCCAAAAGCACAAAAAAGGCAAAGAGGAGTGTCATCATGTCGGCAAAGGTTCCAAACCAGCCCGGTAACCCCTCTTCAACGGAATCTGCTCCTTCAGCAAAGCCTTTATTATAAGCCTTCTTTTCGCCTGGCGTCATTCCCATTTAGGTTATTCCCGCTTCCACTCCGCAGGTGGAATAAATGAGTTTAGTTTCTCTCGTACGATAATTGGATGTTTTTTCTGGTGTATGAGACGTGCAGCTTCCACAAGTAAATTTGCAGACATGGAGGTTTGAGTCGTTTTGTTTCCCATTTTAGTTGCCATGGGCAAGAAAAATAAATTTGCAAATACTGCTCCGTATAGCGTTGTTATCAAAGCAGCAGCCATACCTCCTCCAAGATTATCAGCCCCGCCTTCGCCACCAAAACCTGCTAACATAAGAACAAGACCAATCAAGGTTCCTACCATTCCCCAAGCAGGGGCCAAATCTCCCATTGACTTTAACATATCTGTCTGAGTTTTTTCTCTTTTTTCACGATATTCAATTCTGGTTTCTAATATATCTGAAACCTCCTCAAGAGAATAACCATCAACAACCATTTGAACACCATCTTTGAAAAAATAAGTTCTAATTGTATCAACTGCTTTTTCTAAATCTGCTGGACCCTTTCTAGCATGCTCTGCAACCTCACAGGCCTCATCCACCAAAGGACCCATTGCATCATCTGCGGGCTTAAGAACTGCTCCAATTGCTTTACCCAGTGCTGTTACGTGGTACATTGGGAATGCAACAAAAATAGATGCGATCATTCCACCGAATACAATACCAAAGCTCGGTGCAGATATAAAATCGCCAAAACCCCCAGCTGAACCCTCAACAAAAAGGGCATAGGCTATGCTGCCTATCATAGCAGCCATACCAAAAACCACACCAATAATTAGAGCAATATCCATAGGGTCACTCCTTAATAATACTTGCTGATTTTAATTTGTTTTCATTAAGAGCTTTTAGGATGTTTCTTACATCCGTGTACTCTGGATCTAGCCGCAATGCAAGATTCCAGTTGATTGTGGCTCTTTGAACGTCACCTAATTTATAATAGATTGAACCTCTTCTGGCATAAGCTAATGCTAAATCAGGATTTAATTCGAGAGCTAGGTCGACCTCTTTTAGCGCCTCTCTATAATCTCCGGCATAAAAATATCTTAAGGACCTTGACAGATATCGCATTGCTTCATTCATGTTCTTTTCAGATATATTTGACTCCAACTTTAAAGAACTAAGAGAATCAGTTAAAAACCTACTGTTCTGCTCCATAGCGTTTAAACGAACAAGCAGGTTTCGCATTTCATTGTTCATAAGAGCCATAGAGTCTCTTAATGTTTCGACTGCTACGTTTGCCATGGCAATTGTAGAGTCTCTATGCAAAGGAATTGTTTCGTTGCTACCAGCTACCATTCTATTAGATGACCCATAAATATTTAATGTACCAGAAGGACCGGCCTGAACACGCTGCCTAGGATCCCTAGGCACTGCCATTTCAAGACCAACAGTAAATCCGGGGTGTCCCGACCAATACCTGCTACTCCATTCCGGTAGTTTTTCCATGTGGGTGAACCCTAAGTTCAGGCGGTAATCCGAGGTAAGGGGGATGCGGAGTCCCACATTGACACCTGTCCCATCGAATTCACCCACAATATCCATTCCTCCCCGTCTTTCAAAATACGGGGTCTTCATTAAAAATCCTACAAAAACACCAGCATTTGTTTCCGTTGTGTCGGATAACACTTTACCGTCAGGACCTAAAACTGCCGGCAATGTATCTGCGTCAACCGGTGCCAGGCCCCCAGTTCCAAAACCAAAATAGGTGTTAAATTTATATTCTCCAAGGTCTTTTTCACTAGAAAGAACAACAAAAGCAGAAAGAAGAGAGGTGTTTAAGCTCAACATTTCTTCAGATGTTTGATCGCTTTGGAAAACAACGTCCTGCAACCCAACGGATACAGAAATATCATTATACATATATACCCGCTGCTGAAAATGGAATCCAAATTCTGCTGGCGCATTGTATGTAGATTCACTAAGCTTGCCAATACTGGTTGTATCTCCTGGAATTACGGCAGAAAAACCACAACTAAACCCTCTTCCTAATTCAGTTTCAAAAAATGCACCCTTAGCGGTATTAAAAGGATTAAGATTGTGAAACTCAGATGAAACCCCCGTGCGGAACAAATAAGGTGTTTTTTTATTACTTGAGGTTGGAACCTTCATCATTAAACCAGGACGAGTATAAGCGACTCTTGTACCAGCCGATAATACAGCAGTAAACAAGATAGCGAATATTAATTCCTTGTATTGCTTTCTATTTTTCATTTCTTTCTTAATTGCGCCTTATTGTGCATTTTTAAATACTATTTGTACTCTTCCCAGTCAATCACATAAGAGTAACCAATAAATGCCCCAAAGTCTTGGGGGACATAGAGATCAAACTTCCCGACAGCACCCGGAAGAAGGCTGGCATCCGAAACAATTCCAGTGTCAAAAGTATTATAGGAACCCTTAACAAAGGTTGTGAGTGTTTTTGTTTCTCCGCTCCAGTTTTTTCTAAAAACAAAATCAACCTTTACAAAATCTGCCCGCCTACCACCAATGTTCTTTATTTCGCCATCAAAAATAATGTTTCCTTGGCCATCCTTTTTTTCAGAAATATTTCCAACTAAAACACAATTTGCAGAAAATTTAGCACTCGCATTCATTGTTGAGTTGTTTTGAGATGTATATCTTGGCTGAGCAAGCTTAGGCATTGGTGGTGGAGTATAGCTTTCGCGTATCTGCTCAGGAACATATTCTTGCGTATCTTCAGTGATAACATTATCTACAATCCTTACAACCTGAGCTCTGTCTACAATTAGATACCCAACCAGGGTTTCTACTTTTAGAGACTTATCATCCTGATAAATGATTTTTCCAAATACAGTGCTCCCATTTTTCAAAATAATCTCTTTAGAATAAATGGTAAGGGGGTTGACCCACATTTTACTTAGCGCCTTAAGATCGTCTAACTCTTGGGACAGGTGCTTGAACTCAGCAGATAATTTTTTTATCTCAAAGTTTAATTCGTTAAGAATGAAGTCTTTGCTTGGGCTGCCCATTGCTTGCATAGTTTGGGGAACAGTAACAGAAATTCTTTCAGGTGCTTTCTTTTGTTTTTGTGATTGAACCTGGTCTCCCAAACCGCTCTTTTCCGCGACAGGAAGACTTGGTTTTTTTGTAGAAAGCGGTAAGTCCCCAATGTCTTTCTTTTCGGACAAGGTAATAATGCTTTCAGCTGCTCCCATTTCATCATGAGAAGCTTGCAATACATATTCGCCCTCTTCAAGCTTCTTGAATTTAAATTTTCCATTTCCGCCAGTCGTTTCCTCTGCGGCTACCTGGCCACCCGAAAGAAGGGTAACCGTGGCTTTTTTTACTTTCTTTCCGCTAGAATCAACTATTCTCCCTGATAGAGATAGCTTTCCCTTCGCAAAAAGGGAAGATCCTAGAAGCGTAATTACAATCATAGCGACTACTGATCGCTTTTGTAGGCTTATTAATAGTGTCATGTTTTACCTCGGATTATGAACACTTTTAGCAACAAAATGCGCTAAAGCTAAAGGATTTTAATGTAAAATAGGCAACGTGTCAAGAATTTATGTAACACATTAATTTCCCAAGTTTATAGATCAAATTTCACTGTTCCCAAAAATCTCTAAGTCGTTTTTCTCTTAACATTGCCTTATCAAGATTCTCTTGAATTTCAACGGCTAATTCCTTAGTGTTGTTCAGACTTAGCGCTTTTTGATAGGACTCAATAATTAGATCAAAGTCTTTATCCCCAAGCCTGTGGTAAGATTTGCCTATATAATAATGTGCCTCTCCGCGGGCGGGCATTAGTAGTGACGCCTTATTATAAATCTCAATTGCGTCCCACAGCTTGTCTTTTTTGCCTGTCTTATATTCAAGGTGTGCCCTGCACAACAAAAGATTATACATCAACAAGGTGTCTTTTTTAAAAACCTCTATTGATCTAGAAAAATGTTTTAATGCAGAATTATAGTCTTTTTCTTGCATTGTTTTTAATCCCATGGACTTATGTGCAATTGCAAATGATGATGCTAAGTGCGCCGACGCACCACCTCTCCTTAACGAGTCTTCCTTTGCTATTAAAGCGCGGGGATTTTCAACTGCCATCTTCCTGTATGGTTTTCCTGCGCAGGTTATTAAAACTAAAGTAAAGAAAACCAATATCGGCGCTACAAACAGCCAGTTATTTACCCTCAAAAAAGAAAATCTCCCTGTTTCTTCGAAAAGATTCGTAGAGAGCACCCATTGATTCGATAAAATAATAGCGATCTTGAATATGGCTATAGTCAAAACATGTCATAACCATCTCTTCTATATTATAAGGTATGAATTTTGAAGTTGAGGATTCTCCCTTTGCGCACTTAACAACATTTGTTATTTCATCTAAAGAAGAAATAATACCTGATCCGTATATTTCAAAGCCTATATCGTTAGGCTTCCTTCTAAGCCTATCAGAGTCTGAATTGTTTTTTACGAGACCATATTCATAGGTCCACCATGCAAAATTTTGTAATCTCTTAAGGTTGTGTGAAACAAGATCTTCACCCAGGCCCCTTTCATCCCTGATAATCTCATACCCCAAAACACCGACCTCCCACATAAATTCCGCATAATGACTGTTCATTAAAAAAGGAACATGGGCCTGAACATCGTGAAAAATATCCGGTTCGGGAGTATATCCCTTGTTGTTTCTTATTTCTATTTTTGAATATTTCTCATCAAACCTTGGCGACTTTCTGATAATATCCGTTACCGGAAATTGACGCTTTTTATTTATTTCAAAGAACAATTCCTCATCCAAAAAACCAGAAACGGGGAGAAGCGTCCATCCGGTAGAGTTTTCAATCAGTGGCGAAATAGAATCAAAATTTGGGAACATATTGTTTGGAATAGGGAGAGTTCGCAAGCCAAGCAAATATTCCTTTGATGCATATTGATCTAAAACAAACTCTAGGTCCTGGTAAAGCTCTGCCCAAATTCTATTTTCTAAATTGGTAACCTTATCATATTCTTGGGGCTTTATGTATTGATCATCTTTTCCAAATATTTTTATTCCACCTATGCTGTTTGGAATAATATTGGTAAACAAATGATCATGCTTTGTTGACTGAGTTATCATGAAAAGATTTTTTTATTAGGCTAAATTTATTTTATAAACCTAAATAATCCTACCAAAGCCATATGTACGTTACAGCTGTATTTTTCTGACCAAAATCACTATCGTCTTTTATGCCACAGTCTGACCTCATATCTATCGCAATCTTATTAAACATATGATAGTCTTCTCCATAAACAACAGCCTGAAAACGACCTTCTTGTTCATCACACCAACCCCTAACAGACTTCCTAAGGCTTCCAGAGCCATGTCCTGTTATTACTTTTATAGCGCGAACCTTACCCTCATAAAAGGTTTGACTAACTATTGTTTCAAGATTTGATTGAGCATCCTCAAGGCTATAATTAGAGTGGCCAATGTCTACAACTTTTAGTTTTTTATTTTCCATGTTTAATTAGGAAATTTTAATCTATTTTTTTAAACAATAAACAGGAAATAAATGAGAAAAGTTATTTTAGGGCGCACTGGAGCTAAAGTTTCAGCCATTAGCCTAGGAACATGGGCTTTTGGCGGCGAAAGCATGAGCGGCGGAATCCCCGTGGGGTGGTCAAGCCAACAAGAAAAAGATTCCGTTTCTGTGTTATTAAAAGCATGGGAAAAGGGAATCAACCACTGGGATACCGCAGATGTTTATGGAAATGGCCAGTCTGAAAAAATTATTGGCAGTATATGGGATAAAATCCCCAGAAATCAAATTTTTTTAGCAACAAAAGTAGGGTGGGATAGGGGTTCTCATAAATACTGGTATGAAAAAAGACATATGGTCAAGAATTTAAACAGGTCGCTTAAAAACCTTAAAACGGAACATGTAGACATAATATATCTCCATCATTGCAATTTTGGGAAAGAGGGTGAATATTTTGAAGAAGCGCTCTCAACCGTAAAGGACTTTCAAAACCAGGGCAAAGCCCGGTTTATAGGCCTTTCTGATTGGTCTAGTGTAAAAATAATGAAATACATTAACAGGTGTGACCCCGATGTTGTGCAACCGTATAGGAACGCGATGGATGATTCTTATGAATCTTCAGGTCTAAAAAAATATATAGACCAAAACAATTTAGGAGTATGTTTTTTTTCACCATTAAAGCACGGACTTCTAACGGGGAAATACGATCACCCTGCGCGGTTTAAGCAGGGGGACCACCGCTCTAGAATAAAAGACTTTATAAATCAAGAATTACTGGAAAAGATGAAAAAAAACAAGGCCTTACTTGAAAAACGCTTTTCAAGCCAAGTGCAACCAGTGTTGTATGGCGTAATCAACGCCCTATTCAATGATAGCCCAAGTGGTTGCGTCTTGCTGGGTCAAAGAAACGTTGATCAGGTTTTAACAGCAGCATCTCTTGGTGATATTATTTCGGACAGAGACAGTCTCTGGGTGAAGTCGCTATACCAAAACAACCGGTCCTAACAGCCGCTAAGTTTTAGACTTCTTTATATCAAAAAGTTGAATG
>CAZPIF010000022.1:0-11667 GCA_964586565.1 uncultured bacterium | reverse complement strand
ATACCATGGGGACCCTTAAGAAGGGTATATTCAAGAATTGAATTATCATTTTTATCATCTACCCTTAATTGATATTTAAATAATTCACCAACTAAACCCATATGTGGAGGATTTGAAACAATTGTTGGTAAATGATTTGCATAAATCTCAAAGGATTGTTCATCGTATGAGGCTTTTGTAACACCATCAGATACTTTTACAGAAATACGGTGAATATCTGCCTGATCAACAGTAGGTGTCCAGCGAATAGTTCCAGATGATTCTTCTACAACCATTCCTTCGGGAAAATCTCGCAACCTAAATCTAAATGGATTAATTCTTTCAACAACTACACGTGGTGGTTTCCCTTTATCACCATGAAAGAATTCCCAGAGAAAATCTTTAATTTTTATAGTTCTACCATCTCTAGTGTTTAATATAACCCATAGCCTGTCATCTTCAAAGAAAACAGAGTGCGTATATCTTTTCAGGTTAAGCCTAGAAACTAATGAATCAGCTGGATATTTTGGGTCAACATAATAGATTGCTTCAGCATTGTGCCAATCACCCAAAAACCTATCTATATTTGAAAGCGCAACATCATCTGTAATATTTATTGAATACATCCTAATCGTTGAAATATCTTCTACTTTAACATATCGTTTAAATGGTAAATATGCGCCTTTGTTCCTATCGTCTATCATAATTTTATAAGCATATTCTTCGCCAACTGTTGCTGACATTATAGGTACCGATACTACCTTTGGTTTTGCATTAACAAAAAATTCAGATTTAATTAATCTAGTTTCATGCCCATCTGAAACTTCAATTTGTAGAGTGTGAAAATCTAATTCATTCATTGTTGGTGTCCATCGAAGGTATCCTGTTTGCGGATCCATTCTCATACCCGAGGGAAGAGAGTCCGCAGTAAAAACTAGAATGTCCTTTTTATTCGGATCTTCTATGCTTAAATCAAACTCCCATGTTTCACCTACATCAATAGGATTAATCATAGGAGGCATTTTATTTATTATTGGCGGGTGATTCACAAATAAATTTACAAACTGCGTATCTGTAGCCACTCCATGACTTGCAATAACGGCATACTTTATACTATCAACCTGCACAGGATTTGGTGTCCATGAGATAGTGCCATCTGGATGTAAAACCATATCATCTGGGCCATAAAATAATTTGTAATTTATTATTTGATCCGGTTTTTGTTTCCACACCTTTACCGGATATGAGTATTTTGAACCAACACTTGCATTTGTTGGGGCTTTTGAAAGTATTTTTACGCCAGCTCTAGAGAACAGTTGAAATTCTTGAGTAGTTCTTTCAAATCCATCATACGCAACTATTCGAACATCATAAACTTCTACATGTGCACTATCAGTTTTCCAAGTCACAACTCCATTTTCGATATACATTCCATCTGGCGCAATTTCTAAAGAATAACTTATAGATGCATCCATATTTCTATCTTGAACAATGGGCTCATACCGGAAGGTTGACCCTGCTATAAATTCAGTAATTGTAGGTTGAGTTAAAAACCGTGGAGGATCATTAACATATATCCAGAGACCTTCGTCGCGACTCTCTAATACTGGCGTAGCTTTAAAAACTTGTTGTTGCTGATTATTACCGGTTGTTTGTTCAATAATTTCATCGATTTTCATTCTTACCATGTAAGAAATTGGAAAAGCGTCTAACTGTTTATCCGTAGGTACCCAATTTATTGATGTACTTTCATATAAAAAATACATGCCTTTTGGAGGCTGATTTTCCCACCTAAAACTATAAAAATCATCAGTGCTGTCTTTGGGTATAGGATATAAAAATGGCTGACCTGGTCTAAGCACATACCTAGGAAGAATATGTTTAGGCAGCCTTTGACCAACTGATTCTTTTGGTTTTGGCATTTTCGGTGCCTCAAGAGTTCTTACAATTTTCCTCGGTATTGAGACTCTTGGCTGCTCTTTCAAAACTGCCCCTTCAGATTTGTCAATAGCCAAGGTATTTGGGATATAGCTTCCTGGGGACTGACCAAGATCTGTTATAATTCTTTCTTCTTGCTGAGGAAGAAGGGGTTTTTTATCATCAGGAATAACTTCAATAAACACCTCTGGCATTTCGGGTTCCACATCGCCAATGTTAGATAACAGGCTTGGCAACTGTTTTTCAATAAAATCAGGAGTAATTAGATAGCCCTGTTCCAGCCTATCTGATTTCACGCCTAGATTAACAACATATGTTGAGTTTTCCTGCCCATCCCAGCCTGAAACAATAACGCCCCCTGTATATAAACCCGCTTTTGTCATTGGCACCATTGTAAACACTTGCATTTCAGGTGGTATATGTCGCATTGCATTTTCAACACTTTCTAATCCACCATCTTTTCCTGAAACTAAGGTTAAAGAATTTATATCTGCTGACAATGTGAGTATGTCCTCATAGCCGTCTTGATTAAAATCTTCAAGAGCAATTTGGGTTAAGGGCCCTGTTGTAATTGGCACTTCTTCTATGACCAGAGTTGCGGGAGTAAGGGTGAGCGCAATTATGTCTCCAGAGCTAAAAGAGGCAAGAATATCAAAAAAGCCATCAGAATCCCAATCGGTTAATTTAATTGAGTGCGTTAAGATGCCATCAATACCATCAATTTTCTTACGCACTAAATGACCTGAATCAAAAACACCACCAATATTATAAAATGGTTGCGCTTTAATAGTATTACCATCCGGACTTAATGCAACTACATCATCATATCCATCACCATCATAATCAACAACGCCAACATACAACAAGCCAGAGCCTACTAAAAGCTGATCAGGTCTTATTTTTTTAGATAAAGAGAGCCCTCCTGACGAGGAATTTACAATAGCAAAACCCCTAAAAGGGCTGCCCAATGAAAGTACAATTTCTTGATCTCCATCCGCATCTTGATCCAATAATTGGAAATTGTTACACCTTAGAGACCTGTTCTCTTTGCCGATATCTAATGTAGAGGATGGAATTTCTGAAAAGTTTGTTCCATCCCATGTGTACGATGCTATAAAAACGTGTGGGGTAGAACTATCTGCAAATTTAGATAAATTCATAACTAAAATAAGATCCGGAGACCCGTCACCATCTATATCCCCTATCTGAGCATCAACAAACTCCCCCTCTAGGGCCACTGGAGGTAAAAATTCCCAAATTAACGTTTGATATCCATCAGAATCAATTTCATAAAACCTAACCACACTTGGAAAAACATCTTTTTCTGGGTTTATTTCTAGAGCCAAAAATTCCAACATATTATCACCATCAAGATCATAGGTTCCGTTCATATGATAAATCTTATCACCAAAGGAGAAAGAAATAAGCAAAGTCAAAATAAAAAACTTTAATCTCAAATTATAATAATCCATTAGCAGAAATTACAGGTATAAATTTTCATTGGTTATCATCATTATTACCCGGAATGGTATCTTCTTGTTTGGAATTTTCTTCAGGCAATTCTTCAGTTTGGGACTCCTCAGGTCGAGGTGTGCCATTTTTATCCTTATTGGATTTAACTTCCTTTACTTTTTCAAGCTTTAAAGAATCTAATAGAACTGAATCCCTCGGCATAGTTTTTTCCACTTCAAAAGTTATAGGTTCTATCTCGTCCTCTTGCGTAATTGGAATAATAGCGGATGAATCTGATTTCGTTGCGGTTGTATCAAGGTCCTGATCTGGGATATTACTAGTTTTGGGTTCAATTGGTACCAGGGTTTCTATTTGGCTTGGTTGAACTTTGGGAAGCCTTGGCTCTCTAGTTATTTTTGGCAACTTTCCACTTGGACCAAAGAGGGGTTCTTCTAATGATGCTCCTTGCAATAGCTTTAATTTCAATTCTTCTGGGAACATCTCTTCGATAAGCCTAGAGAACAAAACATCTGGCTCAATTGTGCCAACTAAATCAAATTCTGTGGTTACTTTTTTTGATCTGTTAGCCCTAACGACAACTTCACCGCGGATTGCCTGAAGAACACCCTCGTCCATAAAAACAGCAAGGGATTGAGAAGGAATTGATGGTGTGGTAGAAGACAGGTATATACCCTTGTAGGTAGAGTCCCTATCTTCTTGAAAAGTAAAGCGGATTAATTTATCAGTAAAATCCATATCTAAAGAAGTTGGAAAACCTTCAAAAAAGTAATTAGGGAACTCAAAAAGTTTTGGATCAAAGGACTCTGGCTGATAAGACTGAGAAAGTGAATCATCTGTTGGAGAAATAGACATAAAAACAACATTTGTCTGTAAATCGTGCACCATTGTTAGAGTAGTTATACTATCCAACCTGGGGTCTCTCATTGAATAAGCAAAATCATAAACTTCCCCTGCATTTAATGTTGAAAAATCAGCTGAAATTCCGTGCTGCAAATGAGTAGCACTTCCCATAGATGGAATTTGATTTACAGAAACCCCAAACGGGGCTTGCCCATCAAAAACATACCTATCTTTACTCTCAGAAACTGGGGTTATTGCCAATACATAATATAAATCTATTCCTTTGTGTTCATCAAAAATCAAAGCCGTGTCCTGATTTATACTTTCGTGATCAGTTTTTATTACAGCATCTTTAGTAAAATTTGAAATTTCTAAGTCTACATCTGGGATTGGTGATTCTAAAACAGTATCAATAGATTGTTCAGAAATATACTCTCCTAGGTTTAGCTGAGTAAACCCTGCTTCATCTGCCCAATTAACACTTTCCATATCTTTGTTTACTGAAGGAACTGAGATTAAAGTTTCTTCTGCCTCAACCAATCTTGGGGAACCCTCTTTAACTGTCAACAAAAAATCGGTTAAGGTTGGACTGAGTTCTTTATAGATATTGTTTTTTTCTTTTCCTTTATTTAATGCTTTATAAGACTCACGTTTGTCATCAGGGATGGTAGTTATAGAAGCTTCATAGGTTAGCGGTTTTGAATTTAATGATGCAGCCTCATCTGGCAACACTGGACTTGGGGGGGGCAATTTTCTTTTTTCAGCGCTCGAACCAATCTTGTTTGATATTACTTCAAGTTTTTTTAGAATATCAAAATCTGATCTAAGATCAATAATAGCAGATAAGTTTTTGACCTCATTTAGCGGGAATACCCCCTTCCCTGTAAGGCTTGTATTTGAGACAACTAGCTCCCGATCATTAATACTTAATAATAATACATCGTCAGAAATAAACGGAATTAGCAACCCCTCTCTATCAGAACTTTTTGATAAATATGCTTGAATACCTGACCCAAAAATATTTTTAGATTTTTTTATATTAATTGATTGAGAATATATTAATTCAAATCCCGTTTTTATTTCAAAAACTGCGGTTTTCAACTTTCCTTTTTCTGGCGTCAGAAGTGCAACATAATTATTTTCATTATTTGTAAAGCCCCCAACATAGACAGATCCATGTCCATTATTTATAATCGGCGCTGTAATAATTTGTGTGTTTTTTATGCCTGCCAAATCATTAACAACTTCTATATCAAAAAGGAGCCCATTTCTTGCAGGCGAACCAAATGAAACCGCTAAACTTGGATTTCCTCCAGGTATTAAAGACAAATTAGATGGTCTTATAGTGTTAAAATCTAAAAAAGGACCCCGCAGGGTCATTGGGTCGCTTGAAAAGCCATTATCATTCCCCAAAAAAATATAAAACCATTCTTCGTTTCCTATAGACGCAAATAAGTCAGGAATTAGTACAATATCTTCGTAATTATCATCATTAACATTTACTATCTCACCATCAGCAAAAGTACCGGCTTGAGGCAATGAATATGACCAAAGGGTATCATTATCAGTGTTTGAGCCAATCTCTATCCATGCAGCTGAAAATGATTTGGTATTAAGAACTAATATTTCTGGTTGACCATTCGAATTAATATCGAATGATCGACTCACATGGTATATCCCTCTGCCTATAAGATTTGATAGCAATAGGGCACCAAGAACTATAAACTCTGAAAAGCGCATTTTAGCTCCTTCTGAACATACTCAGCCTAACGGCCACGACCTAAATTAGTACTAATATTCGGGAGCAAAATATAGTTTTGACCTCCCTTACCTCGTTAACTCTTTCAAAAATATAGGATTATGTGACTATTATTACAAGTAAAAGCCCCATATTTACTTTTTATAAAAATTATTGATTATTAACCCATATTTACTTTATAAATTGTAACTAAAATCTTAACTTGATACATTACAGTATGCGGAGAACCTCCATTACAATGAAAAACATCGCTCTTTTTATAATAATTAATATATCAGGCTTATCAGGACAGTTTTCTTATCCTGCCGAAGACTTTTTAGGCGGTGGAATAGGCTATAGCCCAATGTATATAAAACTAAAGGAAATCCCTGGAGCAGATGCCCTAACCAATGTTGGACTTGACCCAACGCAGTTTAGTGATCCATTTGTTATACATGGCGGAGAAGGCTTTGCACATGTCACAGGAAGATGGCGCATTGGTTCCTATGCGGGAATGGGTGGCTCATCAGTCAGCACAATTCCTCTTATAAAGTGGTACATTGACGATGATCCAAATAACAATAATGGAAACAAAGGATATAGTGGAGAAAATCTTAATAACTATACCGGGGTTTATGATCCTTCAATAACAGCAAAGCTTAAATTTTTACTCGGTGCCGCTACAATTGAGTATGTAATGCCCCTACTACAAGACTTAGAATTATCTTCTGGTGCGCTTTTTGGACTTGGGAGAGTTGGACTAAGCCTAGAACAAAAGAGTGGAGAAAATATTGGATGGGGAGACGCTTTCAGTAATGTTTATGGTGAATTTGTAGATGGCGCACTGTATTATTCGGTGGATAACAGCTTTGAAGAAAATGACCCTATCACCCCCTTACCAGTTCCCGGTCTTCTTAGAGAAGTCGGGGCAACTTTTTTTAATTTTCAACCCTATATTGCTGTAAAATTCCAATTTTTAGAAAGATTTGGATTGCGAATTAGCGTTGGATATAATAAGGGCACCGTTAGGCAGGGCGGGTGGAAGCTAAATGGCATAACAGAGATTAGCGACTCACCCCAATCCACGCTAGAAGGAATTTCCTTTCGTACAATGGGCTACATAGGTCTATAAAAAAACAAATAAAATGCTTAATAGATTACGTCAGATATGGCCACTGGCAGTATCTGCAATAATAGGTTTCATCATTGCAACAGTATTATTTACGCCCAAGCTATACTCAAGCAACCAAAATATTTACAGAGTTATTAGAGAAAGGATTGGTATCTTAAATCAAATTATAGGATATGTGAATCATTTTTATTTTGACACTGTGGATATGGAAAAAGTTATGGATGGTGCTTTTCATGGTCTAATGGAAGAACTAGACCCTCATTCTACCTATATACCCGCAAAAGAACAGGAGAATATAAATGAACTCTTCAAGGGGAAATTCCAAGGGATTGGGATTGAGTTTGATATATTAGATGGTTTCATAACGGTGATATCACCCGTTCCCGATAGCCCGTCAGAAATTGTTGGTTTATTACCGGGTGATAAAATAATTGCAATAGATGGAAATGACGCTTATAAAATAACCAAAACCGAAGTGTTTGAAAAGCTAAGAGGAAGAAAAGGGACTGAAGTAACCGTAACAATTAGTCGCCTTGGGTCGAATAAGCCTTTTGATGTAAATATAATTAGAGACAATATCCCAATTTATAGCATTGGTGCAGCAACAATGATTGATAACAAAACTGGTTATATTTTTCTTAGAAGGTTTTCTGCCACGACAGAAAAAGAATTTGTAAATGCAGTTGACACATTGCTTGAACAGGGCATGGAAAAGCTCCTATTTGATTTAAGGGGTAATAGTGGTGGATTTTTAGAGCAGGCAGCTGCTATTTCGGATCAATTCATTACAACACTAGATACACTCGTATATACTAAAGGAAAAATCAAGGAATCCAATCAAATATTCAGCAGTACACCCAAAAAAGGCAATGGAAAACTATCATTAATAATATTAATTAATAGGGGTTCTGCGAGTGCGGCTGAAATTGTTTCCGGAGCGGTTCAAGACCTTGATCGTGGATTAATTGTAGGAGAAACAAGCTTTGGAAAGGGGCTTGTTCAGCGACAACTCCCTCTTGACACCGGGTCTGCTATTCGTGTCACTATTGCGCGATATTATACTCCTTCAGGGCGCTTAATACAAAGACCATATGAAGGTAGTAGCGATCTTGCATATTATCAAGAGCTCTACTCCATAAACAGAGAAGATAAAATTGACAGCCTAAAAGAACTGCGCCCAAAATATAAAACAAGATCCGGGAGAACCGTTTACGGTGGTGGTGGAATCACTCCAGATATATACATTCCCTACAAAAGTAAAATAAACGAAGAAACTATCAAAGTTTTGAGGAGTCCAAAGCGACCATTTTTTAATTTTGCATCAAAATATGCTATAGCTCTTGATAATAACTTTAAATCATTTAAAGAATTCAAAAACAATTGGGAACTCTCAAATGACATCATTAACGATTTCCTCGTACATCTGGAAAAAGACTCTATAAATGTTTATAAGGATTCTTTAATGGTCGATGTTGACTATATAAAAAATCAAATTAAAAGTGAATTAGCCGGATCAATTTGGGGTAAAAATGAAAGCGCTAACATTAGATTGTTAATGGATAACCAAGTAATCCAGGCATTAAAACATTTTAACGAAGCAGATGCATTCGTCAAATCAATAAATTAAATTAATTATCTATGAATTAAACTATTTAAAGATTTTTAAGTTACTTAAACGTATTAGAAACGGAGTATATAATGGTATATTATTTTTTAGAAGGTGGGGCTTTTATGTGGCCAATTCTTTTAACTCTTATCTTTGGATTAGCATTTGTTATTGAGCGCGCTTATTCATTGATGATGTCTGGTGTGGATTCCCAGGCTCTCTTTGATAAAGTAAGTAAATCTGTTAAAGAAAGCGGGGCAGAAACGGCAACAGAGATCTGTAAAAAAGAACAGGGGCCCGTCTCAGTGATTTTCCAAGCAGGTCTTAGTAAAATGAATAGGGGTATTGGTGAAGTAGAAAAAGCCATTCAAAATGCTGGGGCAATTGAGATGGCGTTCCTAGAAAAAAACATGATCTGGTTAAACGCTGTTATTACAATTGCGCCAATGCTTGGTTTTACTGGAACTGTTGTTGGTATGATAGCTGCTTTTGATGCAATCAAGGCTGCAAATGATATATCACCTGCAGTAGTTGCTGGGGGAATATCTCAAGCTCTTTTAACCACGGCTTTTGGCCTTGTTGTGGCAATGATAATACAAACTTTTCAGAATGTATTTGTCGCACGGATTGACAAGCTGGTTTTAGAAATGGAAGAACAATCAATCAAAATAGTAGATTATTTGCAAGAACTTGAAAGCAAGTAATAAGTTTAATTAATGGCTAAAAAACGTAGATTTAGGGGAAGTGAAATTCCCACCTCTTCAATGGCAGACATTGCTTTCTTGCTTCTGATTTTCTTTCTAGTTACAACAACAATAGATACCGATAAAGGACTAGGGATTATTTTACCCCCGCCTGGAGATATGGAAATAGAAATACGAAAAGAAAATATTTTAAATTGCCTTATTAATTCACAGGGGAAAGTTTTGCTAGACGAAGAACCAACTAGTGTAGAAAAAATTCATAGAATAGTAGGAGAAAAACTAAGATCAAATGACAAGTTAATTATTTCAGTTAAAGCACATCCAAAAACTGCCTACAGCGACTATGTAAGAGTAATTGATCAATTAAAAATGGCTGACGCAAAACGTATATCAATCGCAAATAGTAATTAAAAATGAAGTTTACAAAAAAAACAAAAATTTCAAGTGAAATACCAACTGCTTCAATGCCAGATATAATATTCATGTTGCTCGTGTTTTTTATGGTAACTACTGTTTTGAAAGAATACTCTGGGCTCCCCGTTAACCTGCCTAAAGCAAAAAGAATTGAAAAATTAAAATCAAAACGTCATACTGTCCAAGTTTGGGTTTCTAAAGAGGGGCTAATTTCAATAGATGATCGCTTAATGGGAGTCGACGATGTTTCTCTTGTAATGTATGATAAGCGCGTTGCAGACCCACGAATAGTAGTTTCTCTCAAAGGAGATGAGGATGCTGAAATGGGGTTAGTTTCTGATATTCATGAGAACCTTCGTGAGGTTGAAGCTTTAAAATTAAATTATTCTTCAAAAACTCTAGTTGATTAATGAATCTTTCAAACCAATTAAAAACAAAATATCCAATAATAGTACGAATCACTACAATTATTGGAATTACATTAATTATTTTAAACTTTCTTTTATTCCCAAGATTTGGTAATACTATTGAATTTGAAGAAGTAGAACAAATAATTATTGAAAATATAGACATACCCCAGACTCAACAAATTGATAATACTCCGCCGCCCGCTAGACCATCTATACCGGTTCCATCAGATGACGAGGATATCGCTGAAGATCTTACACTTGATGAACTTGACTTTGATGATTTTTCTAATTTAGATGCACCACCACCACCACCTTCGGGCCCCAAAGTTGTATTCATACCATATGATGACCCGCCAACTGCAATGTCTCCCATTCGCCCGGTTTACCCAGAGATAGCACAAGAAGCAGGGATTGAAGGTGTTGTGATAGTCCAGGCTTTTATTGATGATAAGGGGAGGGTTAAGGAGACTCTTATATTAAAAGGAGTTCCAAATACAGGGCTTGATGAAGCCGCAATGGAGGCTATTAGAAAAACTAGATTCCGACCAGCAAAACAAAGAGAAAGGTCAGTAGGCGTTTGGATTTCAATACCGGTTAATTTTAAACTTAAATAAAATATTACCGTTTTTAGATATTGCTATTCTTTTATATTTGAAATATTGTATTCGATATTCATTTTTCTAATATATTTAACCGAAATCTCTTTAGGACATTCCACTTCGCATGCTCCAGTATTAGTACAATGACCAAACCCCTCCTTATCCATTTGAGCAACCATATTTTTAACCCTTTTGTTTTTTTCTGGTTGCCCCTGAGGCAATAATGCCAATTGAGATATTTTAGCAGATACAAATAAACTCGCAGATGCATTTTTACAAGAAGCAACGCAAGCACCGCACCCAATACAGGAAGCAGCATCAAATGCTTCTTCGGCAGTGTTTTTCGGAATAGGTATTGCATTACCATCTGGCGCACTTCCTGTGTTGACAGAAACATAACCACCTGATTGTATTATTCTATCAAAAGCAGACCTGTCAACTACTAGATCTTTGATAACGGGGAATGCTTTAGCTCGCCAGGGTTCAATTGTTATTGTATCTCCACTTTTAAAATGTCTCATATGTAATTGACATGTTGTTGTGCCGCCCATTGGCCCATGTGGCCGCCCATTTATTACCATAGAGCACATTCCACATATTCCTTCTCTACAATCATGATCAAAAGCAACGGGCGTTTTATTTTTATTTATAAGCTTTTCATTTAAAACATCTAACATCTCTAAAAAGGACATATGGGTATTTAAATTTTTCACCTCATATGTTTGAAACTTACCCTTTTCAGATACAGACTTTTGACGCCATATTTTTAGTATAAGTTGTAAATCAGCCATATTACTTATAGCTCCTTTGAGTCGGCGTTACTATTTTAAAATT
>CAZPIF010000021.1:0-11815 GCA_964586565.1 uncultured bacterium | reverse complement strand
AAATTCTTATCTTAAGGGTCAGTTAACTGACCTAGAGAGAGTCTTTTCTTCAACTACGTGGAGGCAAGCAATGTACCGAACTCAATATCTAAAAATTATATCAGATATTGAAAAGAAGATTGTAAATCAAATTGAAAAAATTTTGATTCAAATTAGTAAACAAAAGTTAGAGCTTGAAGCTGTACTTAGACAAAACCTCAAGTTAGCAAGAGATAAAGAACAACAAATAAACTCATTTCGAAATATGCGAATTGATAGAGAAAAGGAGCTCAATAGTATTCGAAATGATAAAAAAGCTTTAGCTAACTATATTGGCGAAAAAGAAGCTGGCGTTCAGCAACTTGAAAATATAATAAAAAAAGTATTAGAAGATAAGGCTCGTTTTGAACGAGAACTTCGAATTAGAAAACAACAAGAAGCTCTTAGAACAAAAAGTTTTAAAGCGCTTAAGGGCCAACTTCCTTGGCCTGCAGAAGGTAGAATAATAGCTAGATTTGGCAGGCAATGGAATTCTAAACTTAAAACTACAACAGAAAACCCCGGAGTCGATATTAAGGGGCAGCCAGGATCGGCAATTAGAAGTATTTTAGGTGGAATTGTAACAACAATAACATATATCAGAGGATATGGTACAACATTAATTATTGACCATGGTGGAGGATTTTATACTGTATATAGTCATGTAACTAATATTCAAACGTCTGTAGATAGTCAAGTTAGAAATGGTGATGTTATTGCATACATGGGGGATTCTGGATCTATAAATGGATCAAAACTCCATTTCGAGATCTGGGGTAAAGGACAAAAACTTGATCCTGAAAAATGGCTGATCAAGAAATAATATATGGATCTATTACTTCTGCACAAAGTGATGTCTGGCAGAAGATTATAAAAATTGCAATTTCTGATAAAGTAGGTAATGCGTATATTTTTTCAGGACCACAGGGTGCAGGTAAAGAGGCTATTGCAATAAAATTTGCACAATTGTTGAATTGTGAATCTATAAAACAAGAGTTCTGTGGGAATTGCTCTTCATGTAAGAGGTGTGAAAAACTTGAACATGAAAATATAAAGTTTATTTTCCCATTGCCAACTTCTCTAAAAAATAAGAAAGACAGTTTTTCATCAACGAGTGACAAAAATTTGGATTTTATAAAGGATGCCTTTGCTAAAAAATCCGTGAATTTGTTTCACAAGATTAGAATCCCAAAGGCAAACCGAATTCTTATCCAATCAATTCGTGAAATAAGAAGATCTCTTTATTTAAAAAGTGATTCAAATGGTAAAAAAGTAGTAATTATATTTGATGCACATCTATTATCAGCAGGTCAAGGTGAAACTGCTAATGCTTTTTTAAAATTATTAGAAGAACCACCTCCCCAGACTACATTTATTTTAATTACAGACCATCTAGATCTTCTTTTACAGACCATAATTTCTCGTTGTCAAAGAATTGGATTTCCAAGATTAAATGACGAATATGTAAGACTGTGGTTTAAGGAAAAAATAGTTAATACTGATGACATTGATTTACTTGTAGCGCTAAGTAGAGGTAATTTACAAAGTGCACAATTTTTTGTAAAACAAACTGTTGAAAATCTTACTGCAATAATATCAGATTTAGTTTATAAAACCACTGAAAAAGACCCAGAGAATTGGCAATCTTTTATTAGCGAATATTCGAAGATTGCGAGTCAAGAAAGAAGTAAATTTAAATATCATTTTATGCTATTAAAAATATGGTTTAAAAGCACTAACCTTTTGAAAAAAAATATTGATAATCCTCTTCAAAATACAAAATTAAAAAACACCATGGACAAGTTTTTATCTAAACATCCGCAGTCTGATTTGAGAAAAATAGTTTTAGAACTAGAGAAAGCTGAAGCCTCAATTTCATTAAACCTATATATGCCATTAGTATTGTTAAACTTGTTAATAAATATCCAGAAAATTTTAAGATGAAAAAACCAAGTTTTTATATAACAACGCCAATATACTATGTAAATGACAAGCCACACATTGGTACTGCTTATACCACCATTCTTGCAGACGTATTAGCCCGTTTTAAACGTGATTCATCACATAATACATTTTTTCTTACTGGCTTGGACGAACACGGACAAAAAGTTCAGGAAGCTGCAGGTCTGAGAAATATTTCTCCTCAAAAACACTGTGATGAAATGGCTCCACGGTTTACCGAATTATGGAAAAAGTTACATATCTCGAATGATGATTTTATTCGTACAACTGAAGAGAGGCACAAAAAAATAGTACAGTTGATATTGCAGCGTGTTATGGATAATGGAGATATTTACAAAGCAGAATATGAAGGCCTGTATTCTGTTTCAGAGGAAAGATTTATAACAGAGAAAGAGGCCGAGAGTGGACAATTCAGAGATATAAAAAAATTGAAAGAAGAAAATTATTTTTTTAAAATGAGTGGATATCAACAAAAATTGATTAATCATATTAAATCAAACCCCAAATTCATTCAACCTGATCACAGGAAAAATGAAATTCTAGGTTTTCTTAGAAAACCGCTCAATGACCTATGTATATCAAGGCCTAAATCAAGATTAAGTTGGGGGATTGAACTTCCTTTTGATGATAATTATGTGACCTATGTATGGTTTGATGCACTTATTAATTATATTACAGCAATTGGTTTTGATCAGTCTGATGAAAAATTTGCAAGATGGTGGCCGGCATCTTATCACCTAATAGGTAAAGACATACTAACAACTCACGCTGTGTATTGGCCGACAATGCTCTTTTCTGCTGGTATCCCCTTGCCACTGTCAATTTTTGCACATGGTTGGTGGCTTATGGGAGATTCCAAGATTAGTAAATCACTTGGGAATGTTATTAATCCAATCGAACTGATAGATGCTTACGGAGTAGACCCCGTAAGATATTATCTTATGAGAGAAATGGTTTTAGGACATGATTCTAATTTTACGATGGAATCTTTCATTCAACGCTACAACAGTGACCTGGCAAATGATTTTGGGAATCTACTTAGCAGGGTAACAACGTTGATAAAGAAAAATTACGGTGGCATTATACCAGAGCCAGGAGAACTAAATGATCTTGATCTGGTCATAAAAGAAAAAGGAATTGCTCTCTCCAAATTAGTTCACGGGCTAGTAGATGAAATGCGGTTGAATGATGCAATTGAAGAGATAATGCAATTCATTAGGATAGTTAATAAGTATATGGAAGAGAATGCACCTTGGAAGTTAGTCAAAGAAGATAAAATCGCAGCAGGAAAGATTCTATACGTAGCTGGCGAAGCGCTTAGATTAGGGGCCGTACTATTATCTCCCATAATGCCAAATCGTACACGACTACTGTTTGACACTCTAAATGTTAATGGCTATAGCTATTCTTGGGGAGAACTTAAACCTGGGAAAAAATTAAAAAATCATGAGCCACTTTTTCCAAGGATAAAATAGGTTTTTAATTAAAGAAATATTTTTTTAGTCTCTTTAAATAATTTAATTAACTCACAACCTAAACGTTTTTTATTGAATATTTTAAATTAGTTTTAAAACTTTTATAAAAGTATATAGTTGCACCAAACGAAATAAAAGAATAAACCAATAGTAGATTGCCATAGTGAGCATTTAAACCGAACCACATAAAGTTTTGTTTAAATAGCAATAGTGATAGTGCAAACACTTTAATGAATTCAGTAGTTATCGATAGCTTTTTTCTATCTAAAGCAGATGTAAATGAAAAAACGTGAAAAATAATAAAGACTCCGTAAATATAATTCAATTCGGGTTTTTGTAGGTGAATTACTGTGAAAAAGTGAAACATTAGTACTAGTGCAACTTTTAATTGGATGAAAGACCAGATGATAAAAAGAAGGGATGCTTCTGTTTGATATTTAATTTGTTCGCGAGGTTTTTTAATTGAATCTAATGGAAATTGCAGTTCAACATCTTTTGGCCTCCAGCCTGTTGGCATAAACCATATACGCAGTTTATCCCAAAGTTTCTTCGTATGGTATGCATCTTGTATCAATTGCCACAGATGTTTATAATTTATTATAACAGGGTTCCATGTTTTTGAAGGTCTTAATATTCCAAAAATGGGTTTCACTTTATTTAATTCTGGTTGAAAGGTCCCGAATAATTTGTCCCAAATAATAAAAATCTGACCATAATTTTTATCAATATATTCAGTATTAATAGCGTGGTGGACTCTGTGGTGAGATGGGGTTACGATAATATTTTCTAGCCAGCCCATCTTGTTTATTAATTTTGTATGATACCAAAATTGCATGAAAAGATGTAAGGGTCCTAGAAAAGCAAATATTTTTGCAGGGACACCAAATAATGCTGCGGGAATCATTAATATTGCTCCAAAATGAACAGTTTCTGATATAGATTGTCGGAGCGCGCAAGATAGATTAAACTCTTCACTACTGTGATGTATAACATGGCGATTCCAAAATATGTTTACTCTATGATTCAATCGATGCAGCCAGTAGCCACTAAAGTCTTGCACCAAAATTGCCAGAGGAATCGAAATCCATAATGTATTTATTTTGAAGACTGTAAGGTTCTCTAAAAGAAATGAGTAACTGATAATGACAATACCAAATTTCATACCATCCTTGGTTATATTGGTAATGCCAGAGCTCAAACTTGAAATAATATCTGTCGCACGATTTATTTTTATTCCAGCATAAATTGATACAACATGTTCAATTATTATAAGAATTGAAAATATAGGAATAGCTATAAATAGGGCCTGGATGAAAAAACTCATAATAATTTTTTTAAGGTAGAGGGCCAATTCGAAAATTAAACCGAATTTCTTGACCAAAATCTGGTTCAAAATTATGTAAGGTATCACCTTCTAAATTGGTGAATACTATTTTACCATCAATTCCTATTTTTTCAGGAGAGTTTCTATTCCACCAGTGTAATGATACTCCATCCTCCTTCATGTCATTAAACAAAAATTGGTAATTACCGGTTTTTAATTTTATAATATATTCATAGTCATAAGAATCTAGAAACTTTTCATCCGAATATAGAACATAACCGTTATGATCAGATATAGTAAAAGAATTTTCTCTAGCTCGATTTAGATTGTTTGTTTCTAATTTAATTATAAATTCTTCAGGTAGAAGTTTGGGTATAGGAACTCGTACAGTCATTTTATTGTTAGTAATATTTTGATCATTTGTATTGTTGGGCTTATCAAGATGAACGAAAAAATCCTGATTTTTTTTTATGCCATTCCAGTCAGGCTTTGGTAGTGCAATGGAAATCTGTTCAAGAAAATTGAGGTTACCTATCCATTTATACAAAGTCCCCCCCCCTTTTTTTAAGCCATAATGAATATTTAGAGTTCGCAGAGTAAACTTCCCATTATTTCTAATAATTATTTTTGCATGGGTTAAGTCTGGGTTTGAACGACTATATTTCTTTTTTTCTGATGGTGTAATAATATCCACTAATTCAACTTCTGTTTGAAAATTTGGTTCACTATAGGAGAATAATTGATGACTCATGTAAAAAAAACCATTTTTTTCTCCATTATCAGAATACGGCTCTATTCCATAATCTAGCAAGATTCTTTCTCCAGGTATAACGTAAGGAGTAAGTTCAAAGTCATACACATCCACTTTAGTTCCAGGACACCAGCCTGCACGGTCAAAGGGCCATGTTCCACCCTGAGGGAAAAGTGGGTTATTCCCACAATCTTTCCAAACGTTCCATCGAAATATTTCCCAATTATCCATATAGTAAGTGTGGGTTTTACTGTCCCACTCACAGCAATTATTTGGACCTTCATGCCCGTGTCCTGATATGACTGCCTTTATTTTAAATCCTTGAGCATTTTTTAATAAATTTATTGTTTTTTGTTTCAATTTTATATCATCAGAAATTTCATAGTATTTATATTCTCCATAGGGATAGATATTCTCTACCTTTAAAACATCTCTGGTTGGAGTACCTTTTATAAAAAAAAATTTTAGATCTAATAATTCTTGATTATTGCCTACTGTTACTTTTTTAGTCCCTCTTAAAAGAGGGGCATAATCCGTTATATCATAAGACCACTCCCAACCAGATGTCCCTCCTAGGTTTAGTCGTTTTCCATAGGGAGTAACAAAACTGCCAATGCTAAAGATTTCTAACGTAGAATCTTTGGGTACTGATATTTGAGTATTCCATATATAATCCCACTCACCACATGGATAAGAATCACCATTGGTAGCTGAATCACATTTGAGAGTATGCAACATAATGATTTTTGCCCAAGGTCCTTCTGAATCTGGGAAATTGATATTAACATTGTATTGTGCATTCCAACCAACAGGACTAGGTGTGTTCCAGTTGATTGGATGAATAACAAGAGTATCGCCTTTTTCTAATGATGAGCAATAAATAAGGTGATGTAATACTATAAAAATCGTTAAAATATTTAGTTTCATAATCGTGTTAATGAAAAATTCAAATTACTTTTGCATATCATTTTACAATAAGAATCAAAAAAATGCTAACTGATACTCATTGCCATCTATTTTATGATGAGCTAAAAAAAAATCTAAACGAAGTCCTCGAAAGAGCAAGGAATCTAGGAGTTAGTAAATTTATTTGTGTTGGAACCAACCTATTGGATTCCAAAGAATGTTTATCTTTAAGTATGGAGTATAAAGATATCTTTTCGTCTGCCGGAATTCATCCTCATGATTCTAAAGACGCTCCAGATGATTTTGTTGAACAGATTTATAATTTGATGAGTAATGATAATATGGTCGCAGTGGGAGAAATGGGGTTAGATTATTTTAGAAATTTGTCAGATCCAAATATTCAAAAAAATGTATTTAGAGCACAAATGAGAATTGCACAGGCTTTGAATAAACCAGTTATTTTGCATAATCGAAATGCTGATGATGATATGGTTTCAATTTTAAGTGAATTTCCTAAAGTAAGAGGCATTGCTCACTGTTTTTCAAGTACTCTGGAAGTAGCAAAAAAATTTATTAGTCTTGGGTATTATATCTCTTTTTCTGGGAATCTCACATTTAAAAACAGTCATTTACCAATTATAGCTAAAGAAATTCCTTTAGAACGTTTACTAGTTGAAACCGATTGTCCGTATCTAAGTCCAGACCCATATAGAGGTAAAACAAATGAGCCTGGTCGTGTTCGTGTCATTGCTGAAAAATTAGCTTCTATACACAATATAACTTTAAATAAAATGGCAGAAATAACCTCATCTAACGCAGCAGAAATTTTTGGATTGTAATTTCAATGTGTGCAAAAAACATCAATCATCCTTTTAGAAAAAAATGGGGTCAAAATTTTCTTATAGATACAAATCTCTTAGATAAAATAGCAAGGACAATCAACCCAGAATCTTCTGATTTTTTCCTAGAAATTGGTCCTGGGGATGGAGCTTTAACTGAAAGAATTTTTCCACATGTCTGTGCTATGGTAGCTATTGAGATTGATCCACTACTAGTAAAAAAACTGAAAAATAAACCTATCTTTAATGGAATGGATATTATACAAGGTGATATTCTTTTAGAGGATATAAAAAACATGTCTATAAATACCCCTGTTAGAGTGATTGGAAATATTCCATATAATATTACTACACCGATTATATTCTGGTTAATAGAGCAATTAGATTATTGGCATGATGCATATATCATGATGCAAAAAGAAGTTGCAGATCGGCTTAGTGCAAGTGTTAATACAAAAGCATATGGTAGATTGACTGTTGTGGTTGGAGCATATTTAAATATCGAAAATTGTTTTACCATTAAACCAGACGTATTTATTCCAAAGCCTCAAGTAGAATCTGCTATAGTAAGGTTGACAAAAAGAGAATCACCACTTATTGATGATGATAAATATTTAAAATTCAATAAGCTAGTCAGTGCTGCATTCTCTCAAAGAAGAAAAATGCTTCGAAATACTTTAAAGGAATGGGAAATCCCTAATGACTTGAAAGATCAAATTGATTTTAGCCGTCGCCCTGAAACCCTTACTATTGATGAATTTGCTTCAATGGTTTAGTTCTTGGAAGTATCTTGCTAAAAGAGTAAAATCGCCGGCTTTCCTTAAGCAAAGTTATTTTAAATAATACCACAAACTACACTCTGGAGGTGATTAAAGTGGTTGAAGTCCAAGTTAAGGAAAAAGAATCGTTTGAAAGAGCCCTACGTCGATTTAAAAAGATGTGGGAAAGAGCTGGAGTTCTAAGAGAGATTAGAAGTAGAGCTTTCTACGAAAAACCCAGCGATACCAAACGGGAAGCAAAAAAGAAAACTGTTAGGCGTGTTAAACGACTTGCTAGGATTGAGGCGCTGCGAAATAATCCGCGTGCTAATAGACATCGTCGAAAAAGACGTCGTAGATAAGGAATATTAGGTTCATAGAGAAAGCTCTAAAATATTAGGGCTTTCTCATTTATTATCCCTCCTTTAAGATTATCAATAAAAAAGCAAACTATTAAATTATCTATATGTTAATTCGCAGTATTTCAGGAGTCCGGGGTCTTTCCAAATCATATTTGACACCCGAAATATCAATTTCTTATGCAAAAGCACTGCATAAATATTTACCTGAAGGTGTAATTATGTCGGGGCGTGATAGTAGACCGTCTGGAGAACTTTTAATAGATACAATAAACCAGGAATTAGCGCGATTGGGTAGAACTGTTATTGATTGTGGCATAGTTCCTACACCAACTGTACAGTTTATGGTGCATAATACAGAAGCAGTTGGTGGGTATATTGTTACGGCAAGCCATAACCCGATTGAATGGAATGGATTAAAGTTTTTAAGGTCTGATAGTACATTTTTTCATGCTGAGGATTGTGAAAAGCTTTTTAGGATTGTTGATGCAAATAAAGATCTAGAGGACAGTAGAAATCCTGGAATGATTTGGCAAGAAAAGAATGCAATACAAAAACATATTATATCTTGTGTAAGTATAGAGTGCATAGATTTAAACAGAATACAAAGAAAAAATTTTAAGATAGTAATTGATGCTGTTAACGGAGCAGGATCTAATGCATTGCCAGCTTTATTAGAATCTCTAGGTTGTGAAGTTATAGAAATAAATTGTGAGCCAAATGGGAATTTTACTAGAGGGACTGAGCCACTACCTGAACATTTAAAAGAACTTTCTAAAGTAGTTATTGCCAATGGTGCAGATGCAGGTTTTGCAGTTGACCCTGATGCAGATAGATTGGCTGTTGTAAATGAAAAGGGAATACCACTTGGTGAGGAATATACACTTGTAATCGCTGCAGATGGATATTTGATAGAGACTGGAAGAAAAGAGAATTTTGTTGTAAATCTCTCTACTTCTATTGCAATTGATAAGCTAGCTGAAACTTACAATTGTCATGTAACACGATCTGCTGTAGGTGAGATAAACGTTGTTAATAAGATGAATGAGGTTAATTCTGCATTTGGAGGAGAAGGCAATGGTGGTGTTATTTTAAGAGAATGCCATCTTGGTAGAGACTCCCTGGTGGGTGCAGCAATGGTATTGAATCGGATGTCAATTTCTGATTCCTCTATTAGTGAGATCCATTCATCTTTGCCAAGATTTGAAATTGTAAAAGATAAAATTGATATTGAAGGCATTGATATTGAGGTTGTAATTGAAAGAGTTAATTCATTATTTGATGATGCAACTATAGATAAGATTGATGGAATCAAATTTACTTGGGATGATCGCTGGGTTCACTTGAGAAAATCAAATACTGAGCCAATTATACGAATATATGCAGAAGCTCCAGATCAAAATCAAGCACTAGTACTTATTGATCAAATAAAAAAGACACTATGAGTAACCTATCTAATTTGATCGATCATACCAATCTTAAACAAGACACAACTCAGTCAGAGATAATAGAGTTGTGTGAGCAAGCAATCAACTTTGGTTTTGCAGCAGTATGTATAAACCCAGTGCATGTTCCACTGGCGTCTTCAATTTTGAAAGATGAAACCCCAAAAACATGTACGGTGATTGGTTTTCCTTTGGGCGCAGATTCTATTGAGATGAAATTTGCAGAAGCCCGATTTCTTGTACATCAAGGAGCTGAAGAGTTGGATATGGTAATGAATGTAGGTGCTTTTAAAGACAGAGAAATAGAACTGATTCATGAAGAGATAGGCCGGGTTGTGGATGCCAGTGATGGCCGATGTGTAAAAGTAATTATTGAAACCTGTCTTTTAACGAAAAAAGAAAAGATTCTAGCATCTAATATCGTAAAAAATAGCGATGCAGAATTTATAAAGACATGTACAGGATTTTCTAATGGAGGTGCTACTATAGATGATGTCAAATTAATTCGGGAAACAGTAGGTTTAGATATGGGTGTAAAGGCAAGTGGAGGTATAAAAACACTTGATGATCTCCAAGTCATGGTGAGTGCAGGAGCAGATCGAATTGGAACAAGCAATAGCATAGAGATAGTCTCATGAATGAAGCTATCATCATAAAACGAGGAGCTGAGTTAGAGTTAGATATAGAGTCTCTAGCATATGGAGGCATGGGTCTTGCACGTCTGGAAAATTTTGTCATTTTTGTAAAGTATGCCATCCCAGGACAAAGAGTCTTAGCAAGAATTTATAAAAAACGGAAGGGTTTTGCTGAGGCGCAGGTATTAAACATATTGGTTGAATCTCCCAATGCCATAGATGTTCGGTGTAAGCATTACTGGATATGCAGTAAAATTCAAAGTTTATCCTACGATCAACAAATTCAAGAGAAATCAGCACAGGTTGAAGATGCTTTTATTAGACTAGGTGGTTTTTCAGATTTCAAATTGGATAAAGTAAAAAAAGCAGATTTCATTTATCATTATAGAAACAAAATGGAGTTTACTTTTTCTCCTAATCGTTGGGTTCTCGAATCGGAGCCAGAGGGTGTAGATAAGTCTTTTGCTCTTGGGCTTCATATACCTGGGCGTTTTGATAAAATACTAAACATAAATAATTGTCACATTCAGCCTGAAATTGGGAATAAAATTCTTGAAGTTGTAAGAGAGGTCTGTCTAGGTAATTCAGAATTAAGGCCATACGATCCTAGGTCTCACATAGGATTTTTACGTTTTTTGATGCTTCGATTTGGAGTAAACACTGGAGATTTAATGGTTAATGTCGTCACATCATATCATGACATAGATAAACTCTCACTGTTGACAGATAAACTTTTAGATAAATTCCCAGAGATTACATCGCTTGTTAACAATGTAAATACTCGTAAGGCAGATGTAGCTTTTGGAGAATATGAAACGCTATTATATGGTAAACCATTTATTCAAGAAAGGATAAGTAATCTCACTTTTGAGATATCGGCAAACTCCTTTTTTCAGACCAATACAACGCAAGGTGAAGTACTTTATAATGAAGTAGAGAATATCCTCGGGCTAAAAGGGGATGAGATTATCTATGACCTTTACTGTGGTACAGGAACAATTGGACTATATTTATCAGAGAAAGTAAAGGAAGTCTTTGGTTTTGAAGTGATTCGTTCTGCGCTTGATGATGCTGAGAAAAATGCGGATCGCAATCAAATTTCAAATGTGCATTTTCTGAAAGCAAATTTAGACACCTTTTTTAAATCAGGCCAACTTCCAAATCGGATACCAAAGCCAGATGTCATAGTTGTTGACCCGCCTCGAGCAGGTATGCATCAGGATATGGTGAATTATTTACCTAAACTAAAAGCAAATAAAATTGTCTATGTATCTTGCAATCCAACTACGCAGGCCAGGGATGCTAGAATTTTGAATGACCATGGTTATAAGATAATGAGTTCT
>CAZPIF010000020.1:0-12034 GCA_964586565.1 uncultured bacterium | reverse complement strand
AACCGGTCCTAACAGCCGCTAAGTTTTAGACTTCTTTATATCAAAAAGTTGAATGTTAAAAGAGGCCCTATTTGGGTGGCAGAATTACTTCCATTTTGGGGTATGGTATCGAAATTTTATTTTCTTCTAATTCCTTATATATTTTTGAGTTGATTGCATCAACGACTCTACCGCGGGCTTCTGGTTTTTGAATCCAAAAAAGAAGCTGTATTTTAATACCATAGTCCGAGAACTCTCTGAAGCGGACACGAGGCTCCGGGTTTTTCATTACTCCATCATCCCCATTTGCAATATCGGTCAATATACTTTTTGCTTTATCAATGTCTGAGCCATATGAAATTTGCAGATTAACCCTGACCCTTTCATTTTCTACTGGCCCCCCACTTTCATTTACAATCTTTGAGGCCGCAACCACAGAGTTGGGGATAGTGATTTCGATATCATCTCTGGTCATAAACCTTGTAGATCTAAGGCCCATTTTTTTTACATACCCCCTTTCACCGGTATCAAGTAATATATAGTCACCTTCTTTATAGGGCGCATCAGCCAAAAGAAAAAAACCGGCAAAAAAATTTGACACTGTATCTTTTGCGGCGAGGCCAAGAACAACACCCAGCACCCCCGCAGAAGCAAGGACACCATTGATGTTTATATCCCAACTTAAAAAAATAAAATATACACCAAAAAGCCCTATAGCAATCTTTCCAACATTACTGAACAGTGGAATAGTGTTTTTTTGTAAAATAGAGTTTTCAGCTTGCCTCGAGGCCCAATTCATAGAGATTACTAGAATCTTTGATAGCACAAACAACCAAACAATTATCGTAATGGTCTTAACCCCCCCGACCCAGAAAAACTCAATATAATTAGGCGCCCCTAACACCTTGATTGACAATATAAGCCCGGTAAAAAGAATTGTGTAGAATATTGGCCTATGTAGAATTTGTAAGATTTGATCATCCAAATCGGTTTTAGTGTTCTCAACAATCCGTTTAAAAAAAATTGTGAAAACCACGTCTACTGTTTTTGCAACAAAAACAGATAGCAAAATTATTGAAGCACCCTTTAGATAAGAACTTTCAACAATTATATTATAATAGTGTATAAATGACTCCATGTGTTTTTTCAATTCATGCTGGCAAGGTGATCAGCTCTTGTTATTGTTTTTTTTATATACATTGAAGCTTTGCTTGTTTTCATAAAATGTTTTTAATGGTGCCGTCACCCCTGCAACTCCGACCTCCCTTAAACTTCTTATTCGATTAAAATCAATGACAGCTGTTTGTAAAATAGCACTGCCCCCTCCATCCTGCAACACAAAACCCTCAGGGTCAATAATTTGCGAACCACCAACCCCGGCATAGCCAACGCTATTGCAAGTGACAACATAACACTGCTGCGTAATTGCGGTTGCTCTCGCGATAATCCGCTCTTGCGCTCTGTCGCCAGTTGTTGTCATTGTTGGAACAATTAGAAGCTCTGCACCAAGATTAACTAGATCCCTGGAAACCTCGGGGAACCAAATATCATAACAAACCATCAAACCAACCTTGCCAACATTTTTAATATTGAAAACAAATGGCTCACGACCTGGTTCTGTTTTTTCATAGGGAGTCCACGGATATCTTTTTCTGTATCGCCCAACAAGCTTACCACTGGGATTAAAAACGGGGCACGTATTATAAACATTATCGGATTGGAGTTCATAAACACTCCCAGGTACCAACCACATGTTATATTTTTTAGCTAATTCGGAAAAAAACTTTGTAGTTTCCCCTGGCAACTCCTCAGCTTGAGCCTTTGGTTTTTTATTAAAATCAGTAGATGCGAGCTCTGGAAAAACCACCAATTCAACCTGTGGGAAATTTTTGTTTATGTGGGCTAAGTAAGACTCCATTGTTTCTAAGTTGGCTTTTCGATTACTGCTTGTTGGCATTTGCACAGAACCAATTATTAATTGATTGTTCATTTATTAACTCTTTTTCTTGGTTTTAATTTATATCAATATTTAATGAAACATCCCGCATTAACTCTTTTGTTCGCATATCTGTTGGGTTTTTAATAATTTTCATAATTGGGCCACTTTCGACAATAGCGCCACCCCCAAGAACGATCAGCCTGTCAGAGATTTTAGCTATTGCTTTTATATCGTGCGAAATAAATATATATGAAAGCCTGTTTTTTATTTTCAGCTTAATAAGTAAGTCTAATATTTTTTCTTTTACATTAATATCCAGGGCTGATGTGGGCTCATCAAAAATTAATATTTCAGGATTGTTTATTATTGATCTTGCAATTGAAACCCTTTGTCTTTGCCCCCCTGATAGCGCACGCGGGTACCTTCTTAAAAGTTCTGGCTCTAAATCTACCTCTTTTATAATCTTTTTTAATTTTTCTTTAATTGCGTCATCACTAAAAGAGCCATCTATCATAAGAGGCTCAGAAATTATTTTTTCTACTTTCATTTTCGGATTCAGAGAACCCATGCTATCTTGAAAAACAACACCAATCTTATTGGTTGGGGCTTGCAAAACAATATCTTTTCCATTTCTGGATCTGATTATAACTGAACCAGAGTTTCTTTCCTGAATGTTTAATATTATCTTTGCAAGGGTAGTTTTTCCGCTTCCCGACTCACCAATTACACCAAGTGTTTCATTGCTGTATAAATCGAAAGAAATATTTTTTAATATTGTTTTTACACCAGAGCTTGTGTTGTATGTTTTTTTTATATCAGATACCCTCAATAACACTTTCTTACTTTTTGAGGCTTCAGTTTTTTTAACCATTTTTTCTGAGAACTTATATGATCTTAGCATCGCCCTGAGATATCCACTTTTTGGCTCATTAAATGTTTTTTGAGAACAACCAGATTCTACTATGGTTCCACTTTTAATAACCGCTACAGAATCACAATATTTTTTAATAAGATATAGGTCGTGAGTAATTAGTAAAACTGATAAACCGTATTCTTTTTGTAAAGAAAAAAGAAGATCTAGAACCTCTTTTTTAACTCTTGCATCTAATCCCGTTGTTACCTCGTCAGCCAAAAACAAGTCTGGGCTAATCGACATTGCAAGCGCAATCATTACCCTCTGAAGTTGCCCACCAGATAATTGATGAGGGTATCGCGCTAGCACATTTCCACCACTTTCTAAACCCACCTTTTCAAGCCAATCACATGCGTGTTTTTCTACGCCAGACTTGTCTCCCTTAAAGTGTTTTTTTAATACCATTATAAACTGTTTACCAATTGTATGTACTGGATTTAAAGATTGTGCGGGATCCTGAAAAACTGTTGAAATTTTCCCCCCTCTCAGTGCAGAGATGCTATTAGCCCCATCTCCAAAAGAATATGAAATGCTCCCGTCAGTTTTAATACACCCTTCTGGAAGAAGGTCTAAAATTAACTTAGCAACCATTGTCTTACCGCTACCGGTTTCCCCAATTAAAGCCAACGAGTGATTTGTTTTTAGGCTTAAAGAAACATTAGACAATATCTTCTTTTTTTGTGAGCCAAAAATGGACTCAACTCCTACCTTTTTAATTTTTATTAAAGTTTTCATTTTTTTTTAAAATTTAGATTGGGGGCCCAGAGTGCTTCTTAAACCATCTCCGATTAGATTAAAGGAACAAACAGAAAAAACAATAAATAAACCGGGAAACAAAACAACCCACCAGTAGCTAAGAAATTGAGCCCTGGATTGAGTAATTAGAAGCCCCCACTCAACATCAGGAGGCTGTGAGCCCAGGCCTATAAATGACAAACCGGAAGACATTAATATCGCATATCCTGCATCTATAGTTGCTTGAATTATAACCGGGTTTATGCCGTTTGGAACAATATGGTTTTTTATAATATGATATTTTGTTGCACCAAAACACCTAGAAACAGAAACATAATCTGTTTCAGATATAATAAGCGCCTGAGACCTTGCAATTCGAGCATACCAGGGAAACCACGAAATAGCTATCCCAATCATAACATTGTTTAATGACGGTCCTAGAATTGCTGTAATTGTAATTGGCAATATCAACGGTGGAAACGCAAGAAAGCCATCGGTCGTTCTCATTATAACCTCATCGATCCAGCCCTTTTCTAATCCTGCAACTACACCAAGTGGCACACCAATCAACACTGAAATAAATATAGACCCTATCGCTACCTTTAAAGAAGACAGACTGGCATAAACCGTAAGAGTAAATATGTCTCTTCCAGCAATATCAGTACCAAACCAGTGCGCTAAAGAGGGGGGGGTTGGCCCCACTTCAAAATGAACCGCCCCTTTTAAATCGTCTGAATAGGGGGAAATTAGTGGCATACAAAGAGCAAGAAAAAAAAGAAATAGTAAAAACCCAACGGGAAACAGAATGCTTTTATTTATAAAAATTTTATTAGCTGCGCTCTTCATCTACCGCCTTAATCTTGGGTCTAAAAAAACATATAAAAAGTCGACAATTAAATTTATGGAAACATACATCAAGGTATATAGTAGTGTGACACCAATTATTGCCGGGTAGTCATTTGTCAAAATTGACAATGTGCTGAATTGTCCTAGGCCCGGCCAATCAAACACCGTCTCCAGAAGAAAGGTTCCACCAAGCAAAAGGCCATAACTAAGGCCGACTACTGTGGAAAAAGGAATGAGGGTGTTCTTGTAGCCAAGCTTACTTATTATCTCAACGGGTCTAAACCCATATGAAAGAAACGTTATAAAATGATTTTCTTGCATTGTGTCAATTGTAACCGATCGAACCGTTCTTATAATAATACCCACAATTGACAACGCAAGAGTTGTTGCTGGTAAAAAAAGATGTCTGCTTAGATCAAAAAACATACGCCAATCGCCCGAGAACAGGCAAGTTAACAAAAGAGAACCCCCTGTTTCACCCTGAAAAGAAAACCATGAAAACCGCCCCTGCAAAGGAAATAGATCCAGGTAGCCAAAAAAAATTAATTGAAGAATCATGCCCAACCAAAAAACAGGAATAGAAAGACCCAGATAGCCAAATCCACGAAAAAAATAATCGATTGGCTTGTTTTCTTTTATAGCTATAATAAGCCCGATTGGAAAGCCTATGAAAACTGCTATTAAAAATGAAACCGTAACCAATTCAAAAGTTGCTATAAATCTTTTTTCTATCTCCCCATAAACCGGTTGCTGAGTCCTAAGCGAGACCCCTAGATCAAGACTAGAAACCTGTTTAATATATTTATAGTATTGAACAAGCAGGGGGTCGTTGAGCCCAAACTTTTCACGCGCTATTTCCAACTGCTCTTTTGTTGGGTGGCCCCCAACCCACAAAGAAGCTGGATCTCCGGGTAGAAAGCGAGATATAATAAAAGTGATTGTTGTAACAATAAAAACAACAATTGTCATTAACAAAACTCTACGTAAAAAATACCTTATCATAGTCTTCTCTGGAGACCATATATAGCCAAAGAAGAATAGGCTGGATTGTTTTTTAACCCTACAATATCAAACCTATAAACAGATCGTATATTTAAATCAACGGCTGGTATTGCGACACAATCATCAATAAGTATGTTTTGAATTTGTTTATAGATATCAGCTGCCATTTCTGGGTCTATAGATTCATTAACCCAAGCTAAGTCAATTAAAGAATCAACGGCGCTATCACTATAATAAGCGAGATTGAAAAGCGGTTCTTTTTCTGTTTTATAGAGACCATAAAACCAGTCTGATGGCGAAGAAAGAGTTGGCCACCACGCCATTGATATAATGTTTGGTGCTGTTTCTAGATTTTTAGCGTTATCCCAATTTGCAGTCCAAAGACCGGGTTTCGGTCTTAGCTTTATTCCTATTTTCCTTAAATTGTCTAGCATCATCAAAGATGTGAGTCTATACTCTTCTGATGTAGAAACATAAGAAAGCTCAAGCTCGCTCTCTGGGGGCTCTCCTGCTTTTTCTAAAAAAGATCTGGCCTTTTCAATACTGTACTCAATAATGCTATCTGGATGAGAGACAAGAGGCAGCCCTTGAGGTAAAAGACCAGTTGCTTTCGTTGCAGTGCCCGAATATATGTGGTCTACAAGAATATCCCTGTTAAAAGATGACGCTATTGCCCTGCGAACCCATAAATTATTCGTTGGGAATTTTTTTGTGTTAAGTAAATAAAAATGGTTAATCCATGAATCATAATCACTTATTGTTAAGTTGCTATCTTGAGAAATGCCCTTCAAAAGATGGGCCGGTATCAAAACTGCAAAATCAGCTAACCCCTTTTTTAACATCTGAAGCCTTGTTGAAGCCTCAGAAACAACTTTTATAATGACTTTTTTAAAATGATTTTTTTCCCAACCGCCCCAGTAATTATCATTCTTTTCTAATAAAATATGACTATTTTGCTCCCATTCTTTTAGCTTATATGGCCCCGTGCCAGAAGCAAGAACCTGCTGTGAAGCACTGATATCAGATACGATTAAAGCAGGAGAATAAAGCCAGGCCCCATATTGCGAACTAACAATTCTATCTAAGGGCACTGGTTCATGCAGTGTAAATGAAATTTGATATTTATTATCAACCACAATATTTGCAACGCTTGACCATATATAACTGGGGCCTCTATTTAAAGTTTTATTTCGGTCAACAACATATTTAACAGAGCTTGCATCAAAAGGTTGTCCGTCATGGAAAAAAACATTTTCTCTTAATTTAAAAGTCCAGCTTAGTCCATCTTCAGACCGAAAATATTCTGTAGCAAGAGCAGGAATAAACCGCGGCGGGTTTGAACCCGCATCATACCACAACAATGGCTCATAAATATTTGCCATAGGTAAGACCTCTAAAGAGAATGCTGTTGCCGGATCCCAATCTTTTACATCATCATAGGTAGCGATTGTAAAAACCTCGCGTTTTTTCTTATTGGCGACAGAGCATGACAATTGAAACAAAACTAGCGCTGCTATACCAAGAGAAATTGAATAGGTTTTAAAAGTGGTTTGAATCAAGCGTATATACTCGCAAACGCAGAACCATCAGAGCAATTGAACATCTTAACTATTTGCTAAAAACCATTTTTTTTGTTATCGCCTCAGTTTCGGTTTTTATTTTATAAAAGTATATCCCGCTAGCTGCCTGCTTGGAGTCTTTATCAAAGCCATTCCACGATTGATTATAGCTTCCTTCATTTTGAAAACCCTCAAACAGTGAAACTACCTCCCTACCAAAAACATCATACACAACAATATTAACCTTGCTTTGACTGGTTAGGGTATAGCTAAATGTCGTTTGATTGTTAAATGGATTGGGATGATTTTGTTCAAGGAAGGTTGTTTGTGGCAACATAACGTCAACATCTGAATTTAATTCTCCATTATGCTCAATCATAAAAACATGCGGCTTGTCTATTGCAAAGCTTGCAGAGGTAAAAACAATGTCGCCCTGACCGTCATAATCAATGTCTCCAGAAAAAAGCTTTGCAACACGCACCTTCCCCTGATCTTGATCTAATGCTGTACCTTCTGTTGTAAAACTATCGTCTAGATTGTCTATGTAAACTAAGTTCTCCGTATAGCTCTCGGGGGAAACCGGATCACCTCCATTATATTCCCAATCATATAATGCCTCGTTATAATGCCCCGCAATATAAACATTTAGGTTGCCGTCTTTATCTGCGTCTCCAACTACCAGCTGACGGAGCCCGCCTGCGTAAGTCGAAATAAGATTAAAATTAGCAAATGATAAGTCAGACACATCCGAAACTCCGCTAGCAATATAAAAGCTTCCAGGTGTGTAAAATATATCTCCAGCAAGAGAGTTAACCCCTGACGTTGCGCAGAATAACTCGCTTTGACCATCGTTGTTTATGTCTTCAATAACGATACCCTGATTAGCCCTCTGGTATTGTTCTGAGGCAATGTAAAAATCAGTTTGATATTCATAGGAGTCTTCGCCCGTATTTTCGTAAACAATTAGATGATAATATTCATACGCAACAGTATAGATCTCTTTTAGGTTGTCACCATCAAGGTCACCAATAGAAAGATTATAACCGCTCCAATTTGTCCAGGAGTTGTCTTCATATTCTATGTTAAAAATAGGCTCATCATCAGTAACGCTTTCAAGCTCAAAAATCATAAGCCGACTGCTACCGCCAGTTGCCATTTCCGCCCAAGAAGGCCCATCCATAATAGACACAAGGATTTCCTGATTACCATCTCCGTCTAGGTCATCAACAAATATCTGAGCTGCTTCCCATACTCCGTCAAGACCCATGTCCCAGGTGTAGGTCGGACTAGATAAAAAGGACATTGAATCTGGGTTCCACTCAAAAACTTGAAGCCCGTCCTGCCCCAACGTACCAGGGCTCGTATCAACCAGGGATATAATTTCCTGATTACCATCTCCATCTATATCCCCAACAGCAACGCTTGAATATGCATCTTCTGAACAACTAAGCTCATAAAATGTATATACCCACTTTAATTCTATAGAGTCATTACTCACAGCTTCATAATGATATACCCCATTACAAAACTCTCCGGCATAAGCGCTAGAAACAATAAAATCACCAAGATTGTCACCATCAAAGTCATAAGGGCCCACCATACTCCACGGAGGGCCGGCTGGAATTTCTCCCCCGCTAGACCACGGCACATTTTGCCACTTTATTGAGAAAGATGGGTCAACCTCATTACCCATACTCATATTTACAGTAATTAATAATAAATTTATAAAAAAGACTATTGATCTCTTTTTCATTTTAGATTCCTTAAACTAATTGCAATTCATGAATTTGATGGGCGTATATTTAAACAGAAATTATAGTACAATGAAAAAACTATCCATTATATACTGGCTGTCTTTATCATTTTATTTTTTACCTGTTATATTAAAAAGCCAGAGCGCTTTTTTAAAGCAGAGACCTTTTTCCTCCCCCTTTTTTGAACAATACCCGGCCTCTCAAACAGTTGACCACCATTACCCCTATACCAACCAGGCAGATGGGCTTTTCATTCGTTTTGATGGAATGGAGTTCTCAGAAAACGTCATATACCCAAATTGCATTTCTGGTCAGTCTTGCTATGATGGTCATGCAGGAATAGATTTTTTTATGCCATTAAACACTCCAATAGTTGCCCCAGCAGACGGCTATGTTATTTCTTCTAATTTTGCTCCATCAGCTGACCCTTGCCCCGGAGGAATAGCAGCGAACGGAGAGCAGGGCACTATTATTTTAGCTCATGGAAACGGATATTTCACTGTTTATTTGCATATGGAACCCCCGCTTAATGTTTCTGTTGGAAACAGCGTTAGCGCTGGAGATATTTTAGGATTTGCTGGTAATACCGGATGCGCTATTAATACTCATTTACACTTTGAAGTACGAAAAGGAAGCTGGAATATTAATTTTGACCAGCCGTATGCCGTAGACCCATTTGGCTGGTGGAAAAACACGAATGACCCCATTCAAGACATAAGGGGAAATAGCAGCGACTGGCTATGGGTCTCAGACACGCTTGTTGACGACGGTGACAATGGTTTTCAAAGATTTCAAGGACCCAACTGGCTCTATTTAAATACAGGTTTTAACGGAGACTCTTGGACTGTGCCAGCGACACAAGAAACATCAGAAACTAGACACTCTGCTATATGGGTGCCAAGTGTCCCAACGCCAGGGGAATACGATATTGAGGTATATCTTCCTGAACTTTATGATGCAACCACTGGAGCAATATATGAAATCAACTTGAAATCTGAAGATGGCACAAGCAATAAAACTGAAGTTGTAGTTAACCAATCTCTTGGTGCAGATGGGTTTTTTAAAATAAGCACAGAAAACCTTTCTCAAGGAAATAATTTTAGCATCATTCTTCGTGATTTAGTGACGATTGAATCTGAAAACAATCGGGTTGTATTTGATGCCATACGTATTATTCCATCAGCGCTTTCAACCCAAAAGAAAAAGCAATTGCCGGATAGCTTTACTGGGGCACTGTCAATTGACCATGTCTCCCCAAATCCATTTAATTCTTCTTTGGCAGTTAGATATCGAATAAAAAACAACTCTATGGTAGAAGTTTCAATTTTTAACGCACTAGGAAAGCTTGTTTTTAGAGGCTCTCGCGAAAACAAAACAAGAGGGAAGCATGTTTTCCGCTGGAATGGCAAAAATAATAAAGGGACCTTGGTTACCTCTGGTGTTTATTTTGTTCACGTCAAAGCGGGCGAATACGAAGTGTTTAAAAAAGCTGCATATGTAGAATAAATAGACAGCATGCATTGTCTTTATTTTTTCTGATGAATCATATCAGACTCTATGATATGGGTGCCGCCACCCATATCCTTTTCCAAATAATAAACCATACCCGCCGCTATTTTTTTTGCCTCAATAGCTTTGTATTTTTTTACGGGACCGAAAAACAAGGGGTTAATAATCTTGAAAACCGCCTGGGCTAATTTCTCACCAGGCCTAGATTCATCTCTATTGCCCAAAATTAATGAAGGTCTAAAAATATTAATTTTAGGTATTGACATTTTTTTAATCTTGTCTTCAACCTCCCCCTTCACCCTGTTGTAAAATATTTTAGAATCTCGATCTGCACCCATAGATGTAACGATAGAAAATGAACGTACGTTGTTACGCTCAGACCAATTTCCAAAAAGAAGGGGAATTCCAAAATCAACATCTTTAAATTTTTTTTGTGATCCAGCTTTTTTTATAGTTGTACCAATACAACAAAATAAATGATCTGGGTTTTCAAGGCCTTCAAGGGACTTTTTATCATTAAAGTTGAATAGAATTTCTTTTAGCTTTGGATGTTTTTTAAAATGTTTTTTTCTAACGACAACAGTAACAAGCGAAAATGCATCTGAGTCTAACAAAGCCTTAACCAGGTGCCTTCCTACAAGCCCAGTTCCCCCAACAACAAGAGCGTTCATTTTTTTATTTCTCCACCTATACTAATAGCTCCAATTTACCAATATTCTGATTTTTGTTTATCCCGATTTTGCTTGTTAGATTTTACCAATATATAAGAGTTTATAATGAAGAGATTGTTTTTTTTTATTTTAACGATATTTATTGGCTGCTCATCCAAAACACCAGTAGATATGGAATTGGTTCTTTATGATAGAAGCGGTCAATATATAACCGGGGACAATTACAGCTCCCTTTTTTTCTTTAACCAAAAAGTCTATAATGGCCCAGCCTACAATCGCTACAGAAGTGGTGAAAAAAGAGAAGAGGGTGTTTTAAAAAATGGTTTTAAATCTGGACCATGGACTGGATGGGATAAAGAAGGTAAAAAAAAATACATAGGAGAGTATGAAAAAGGTAAAGCCCATGGAAAGTGGACGGGGTATTATCCTAATGGAAATAAAAAATATGAAGGTAGATATGAACTTGGATCCCAAACTGCGGGCTGGTCTTATTTCAACAGGGAAGGCAAAAAAAACCTAGAAGAAGATTATTATATATGCACCGAAGATTGTAAAGACAATCATCCCCCAGATCGCAGAGGCGTTAAATATATATGTAAAAAGCTAGGTAGGTTAAAAGAACAAAGAAAAATTTAGCGGAGCCTTAACACAGATAAATAGTTTGTAGTTCCTGGTACGCCAACGGGAACGCCTCCCGTTATAACAAACTTTTTTCCTTTATCAAAAAAACCCATATCCCTTAATGAAGATATTGCAACTTCAGGTATTTCATCGGATGATGAATATTCACTAACAACAATTGGCGTTACGCCCCAAATAATATTAAGCATATGACAGGTTTGCTTAAATGGGGTCATAGCAATGATTCTGGCACTAGGTCTATATCTTGCAGCCATTCTTGCGGTACTTCCACTGTGAGTCATGGTTACTAAAATATCAATTTTTTGAACTCGAGCAACTGTACAAGCCGCCTGACTGATTGCTCTTGCTGTGTTTATTTTTTCAGAAACCTTTTGAGATTGGCCCCCACTATCTAATCTAGATGTTTCAGTTTCTTCAATGACTCTTCTTAATACACTTATTACCTTTTTGGGGTGTTTCCCAATGGCCGTTTCCCCTGTAACCAT
>CAZPIF010000019.1:0-12187 GCA_964586565.1 uncultured bacterium | reverse complement strand
TGTAGAGTTATATAAAGATCAACACCATTTAATTATAAAAAAGATAAATAAAGCTACTATACAACACTATGGTAGATATGGTTTTGATCCTGCTAACATTGTTCCAACATCAAATAAAAACCCTTTGAAAATGTGGGAGATTCTTGAATTGATAATTAAAGGTATAAAAAATGACTCGCTTAGGAAACTAGTTGAAAATATATATAGAATAAATAAGAAAAAGCTAATGTACCATCCAGCATCAATACAATTATCCTATAATTATAGATCAGGACTGCTAGAACAGATATTATCTATGATTCAAATTGCGAAAAAAATCTGCACATTGTATCATGTGGATAAAGATTTAGTAATCGCTGGTATTCTATTATTTAAAATAGGAAAGATAAAAGAAATTAATTCTGAATTTATTCCAGATTATACAAAAGAAGGCAATCTTTTAGGCCATATGGCACTTGGTAGAGATATTATCAGAGAAACTATAAAAAATATAAAAAATTTTCCGGATGATTTAGCTTGTCAAATCGAACATATCATACTTTCACAAAATGAAATTATAAGTTCAAGATCACAGCAAAAACCTTCTTTTCCAGAATCCTTGCTGATAAATAAGATTCATGATATGGATTCAAAAATGAAATTAATGGAAAAAATATTAGAAGAAGATCTAGGCACTGGTGATTTTACTAGTAAGTATAATTATTTCAGAGGGCCATTACTAAAAAGAAATGAATCTTGAGAACTTAGTCAAAGCTGCGATATTTAATTCTATTGCAATTGGTCTTGGTTTTGCTTTTTTTTTCATACCAAACGTTGAATTTATATCTGTAGTTGTATTTATTTCTGGATTGACCTTAGGAACATTATTCGGTTTAATAGTTGGTGGAACATCTATGTTGATTTATTCTGGCTTAAATCCTCTTGGTTCAGGGCTTATCTTTTTGCCCTTATTTTTTAGTCAGATCATAGCTATGGCAGGTATTGGTGTTTTTGGATCATTAAATCGATATCTATTGGTTAAACTACCGATAAAAATACTTGTACCATTTACAGGATTACTTGGCGCATTATCTGCAATCTGGTATGACCTAATGACTACTATTGCATATCCTATTAGTGTAGGACAAAACTTAGATGAAATTATTACTTTTGCAATATCAGGTCTTTTGTTTACAACCGCACATATTATATCAAATTCATTGATATTCTCAATTGTAATACCAACTTACATAAATCGTATCTCCTCTTAAAATGAAATTATTCCTTTATTTATTAGTATTTACTTTTTCAATTATCAAAGGATATGATAAAGTTCCGTTTGATTGGGCAGGGCAATTTGGCCTGTATGATTATAATGGAAAGATTTTATGGAATAGCGATTGGCGTTCGAATGGATTATTGTTTGATGGGACATGGATAATTTACCCAACGATGCTTGGTATGCATATTGAAGAAGGTTTTGATAAAAATACTGAAAAAATCATGCAATCAAAAAATTCTACTCAAACAAAATCCTATTTTCAGTATGATCAAGGTGATTATTTACTTGATCGTTTTTTATTTGGTATATCCCAAAACTCAAATAAAAGATTGATAAATATGAGCGGGTTCAAGCGGTCTTATGTCGGTAATTATAATCAATACAATAACTCTTCTTTACAACCGGCCCAGCAATCATATTTATTTTCCTATCATTCTAATACTACTAAAGATTTATCTAGATTTTCATTTGGTCATTTTAATACACTTTCAGGTTTTCCTGATATTGAACAAAATGGACTATACAAGAATAAAATAACCAGTTTTAATTTTTATTGGAAAAGGTCAATTGGGAAAATTAACACAATATTCTCGGTAGATAATTTTTTACAAAAATATAATGTAAAGCATATATTATCATCTTTTGACGGAGCTCGTTTTTTAACGAGAGGCTTATATAAGGGTGAGGTAGAATTATTTCTTAATAAGGATAAAATTGCGAGTGTATTAATTTTATCGAATATTAGAAGTATAAATGTTGATACAGTTTATAACCTTAGATGGAACGAAGTTAAGTTTAGTTATGAGGACCTTTGGTCTAATTTTTCACTTGGATTCCTTCAACATGAGAATGATCTTCTTAACAATTTTGATTTAAGTATTAAAAAGAAAGTAGGGATGTTAAATACTGCCTTTGCATATAAGTTAAAAAACCAAAATATCCATCCTTATTTTTTAATAAATCAAATAAATAACTTACCTAGTATCACATTAGTTGAGTCTATGAGCAGTTCTTTTGGTATAATTAAAAAAAATATTAAAATTGAATCTTCTTTATTCTACTTGAAGGATGATGAAAAATTTTGGGAGAAAGTATTTCCTGATTCAACTGATTACAGCTTAGTTCATAAGGCAATGCAAATAAATCTGGAAACCTCAATCCTCAAAAATTATAATTTAAATCTAGCATACAAAGTTCAAAACCCATCAGCACTGTATTCATCGGGTTTTGGTAGAATCTTTTCATTAAATATTGGGGGAGTCTTTAGTCTATTTGATGATTATATGAAACTAGGGCTAAATGGTTATTATAAAAACTTAACAGATATCAATCATGACTTTTTTATTGATCCAATTGAGATGGTTCCTAAACACAATACCGATTATAATAATTGGAATAAGTCTATTAATATTATTAATGCTAGTATTGTTGCAAATGTAAGCAAGTTTTCAATCTCATTTGAGTGGTATAATATTAATGAAATTTTTCAGGGAGCAATTGGCTCGAGTAAAAACAACCAAATATTTATTTATCCAGGAATTCCAGAGTTAGGCAGCCAAATTAACTTACTAGTCGGATGGAAATTTTCTGACTAATTAGGTTTCCAAAATTCATAGTCTCCTGGGTAAGCCCCAACTATTAAATTGTATTGTAAATCCCCATTTTCATTGTGAACAAATATTGAATCTGGTGAGAAACCGTCACTCCTTCCTAAGTAAAGATTTTCACTAACTGAAAACGCTGAATATAAACTAGGATAAGAACCTAGCTTTGAGGATAAGTTAATTTCTAAATCTTGGTCTAATGGGGCAACTCCTCCATTAACAGTTCTATATACTTGATTATTTAATTTCAGTAAATTTCCTCCACAAATCATTCCAGTACCGTAGGTTTTTATTTTAACCTCTTTAGTACTAAGATCTATTGAGCTTGTCCCATAATATGCAGTAGACCAATCTGAAGAATAGAAAGTTCTTGAAATCCATAATTTTCCACCATCTAATAACAAATTTTGAGGTCCATTACCAACTTCAAAAGTTTCCATGATATTTTTTGATTGTGGATCAATCTGGATCACAGATGTTCCATAACCCGGATCATATAATTCAATCGATGGAATAGTTATCCATAAAGAATTCCCATCTGTTATAATATCTTCTGGAAGTCCATCAATTTTTATTGAATCTTCAATAGAAAACGTATTGAGGTCAAGAATCTTAACGTCTTTTGAGGACCAGTTAGTAAAGTATAATTTTTCGTCTATAATTGCCATTTCACGAGGACTTGAATTATTGGTACTAATTTCAATTCCTGGGAGTTTGAGACCTGTTTCTGTAATTGTATATCTTTTAATTAAATGGCTATTATTAATTATAACAAATAATTTGTTTTCGTCCACAAGAATTGATTGAACTACATCACCAATATCGTGTAATGTTTGAATTTTTGTATCCCCTTTGAATACTGATATTGATCCATCACTATCACCATAATTTCCTTCAGATGATATAAATAATAGATCTTGATTTTGATCTAGATTTTTGTTGTCTTCACACCCAGAATAAAAAAGTACTAAGGTTAAAAAATATTTTTTCATTGATAAATCCTAATTGTAATACGGGGAAATAAGAATAAAGGACTAAACCTATTCCACTTTTCTCCCGAAAGCGTTATTGATAAGTTCTTAATTACAGAGGTCTTCTGGCTTATACAGTTTCAACTTAGCTCGCCTTCTCTTCTATTAATAAAAATAGAAAATGGATAATAAAAAGTAAGTATTCTGCAAATACAGCAGCGGGGACTGCACCCGATTCTAACGAGTTTCCCTACAATAAATAAGCTTTTAAACTAACAAATCTTACTTGATTAAATAAAACCTAACAAGACTAAATCGGTCTGTTTTGTGATAAATACAAAGATTAATTTTTAATTATGTTAGCAACAAAGAATTCATGGTTTATAAACAATTCAGGAGCTGCACCTGTTTATGATAAGCCTGATTTTAATTCTGCATGTTTGACAGAATTAGTTTTTGGAGAGTCTGCGGTAATAAATACTAAACAAGGTGAATGGTTTTACATCCAATGTGAAGATGGATACAACGGATGGGTACATTCATTTTTTGGTTCTAAATCATCAAAAAAAAACAAGTATGATCATATAATTATCTATCCAAATAAAGAAGGTATATTTAGTCCAACATTACCATTTGGCTCCCGTATAAAAGAGCCAGAAGAAGGTTCTCTACCAATTAATAATTCTCTTGGTCAAGAAAGTATAATCAAAATTTTAAATAATCTTTTAGGTATTCCATATAAATGGGGAGGGAAGACTACCCTAGGTTTTGATTGTTCAGGGTTAGTGCAGGCAGTACTATGGGTCTGTGGGCTAAATATTCCCAGAGATTCTTATCAGCAGAAACTATTTTTTCAAAATTCGAAAATTAAGCTAAATGATTCAGAGCCAGGAGATTTACATTTTTTTGGAAAGAAAGAAAAAGTAACACATGTTGGTTTTTCAACAGGAGGTCTAGGTATTATTCATTCACAAGGAATGGTGAGAAACGATTCCTTAGATAAATATTCTAAAAATTATAATAAAAATCTTTTAGATATCTACCTTTCAACATATTCAATAAAATGTAAATTTGCGCAATGAAAAAACACTCTTTAAAACCAATTCATAATGATTTGCTAAATCGAGCTGTTTTGGTTCTAAATGCAAATTACGCACCAATGATGATATGTACTGCAAAGCGCGCCATATGTATGGAATATTTGAATAAAATTGATATTCTGGCTAATTACGATGAAAAAATATATAGTCCATCAATATCTAAGTTTTTGCCAAGTGTAATTAAGATTAGAGATTACATACGTTATGATAATTTGACTGTAGACTTAAACCGAAAAAATATTTTGGCAAGGGATGAGTATATTTGTCAGTATTGCAGTATATCTAAAATACCTTTAACAATAGACCATATTTACCCTAAAGGTAAAGGAGGACTAGATTCTTGGGAAAACTTAGTTGCTGCATGCAAATCCTGCAATCAGAAAAAAGGTGATAGAACTTTAGAAGAATCAGGAATGTCTTTAAAAAGAATACCAAAACGTCCAAACAGGCTTCACTACTTTCATCGTTATGTCAAAGATAAGCAGCATGATTGGCGACCATATCTTTTTATGGAACCATTTAAAGCTTTCTAAACTTTAAATGTCTATAAAAAATAATTCACGCGTTCTTAGTGGTATACAGCCTTCAGGGTCATTGCATCTAGGTAATTATTTTGGAATGATGAATAGAATGATTCAATATCAATCTGAAAACGAATTGTTTTGTTTTATAGCTAATTATCATGCTACTACTGTAAAACAAAAACCGAAAGATTTGTCAGAAAATACTTTTAACGCGGTTTGCGATTTTCTTGCATTAGGTATAGACCCAGATAAATCTACCTTTTGGGTTCAGTCGGATGTCCCTAAGGTTACTGAACTTATGTGGATTCTATCATCTCATGTAAGTGTAGGACTTATGGATCGTTCTACATCTTATAAAGACAAACTTGCAAAAGGAATAAAGCCCAATATGGGTCTTTATTCGTATCCTATATTAATGGCGGCTGATATATTACTTTTCGATGCTGAAATTGTTCCTGTTGGTAAAGACCAAAAACAGCATTTAGAAATCGCAAGAGATATTGCAATTAAATTCAATAATGAATACGGGGATACCTTCAATATCCCTATGCCAGACATTGATAATAATACTGAACTTATCCCTGGTATTGATGGACGTAAAATGAGTAAATCTTATAATAATACAATACCAATTTTCGATTCTGAAAAAAATATTCAAAAAGCTATAATGCGAATCATTACAGACAATTTAGAAATAAATGAACTAAAAGATAAAAACTCAAGTCTTTTTCATTTGTATAGTTTATTTATAGACTCAGAAGGGAAAAAAGTCTTATCTAGTAGATATGATAAACCTGGATTAAGATACGGAGATCTGAAAAAGGAATTGTTTGAAATAGTGATGGACTATTTTTTACCATTTAGAAAAAAAAGAGATAAGTTAATTTCTCGCAAGGATTATGTTTATGATATTCTCGACAGCGGAGCAAAAAAAGCTAATATAATTGCAACTGAGGTATTAAATAGAGTGCTTGAATCAGTAGGTGTGTTGTACAAATAATGAGCTATAAAATACATTTAGATAATTTTGAAGGACCGCTAGACCTTTTATTATATTTTATTAGACGAGATGAACTCGACATTTATGATATACCTATTGCTAAAATAACTAGAGATTTTATAAATGTTATAGAAGAATGGAAGAAGCTAAATATATTAATTGCTGGTGATTTTATAGTAATGGCTTCAACTCTAATGCGAATAAAGGCAAGAATAATGATACCGCGTCCTGATATAGATGAAGATGGTGAGATAATTGACCCAAGAACAGAGTTAATGCAGCAGCTAATTAATTATCGAAGGTACCGTGATGCGGCAGGCATGCTTGAAAACCTAGCCATTGAAAGAAAAAACTTTATACCAAGACAATTTAAGCAGGAAGTAACTCCAGACGAAAATAGTGAACTGGGAATTTATTTTAGAGATATATCGCTTTATGAGCTAGCAAGATTGTTTAAAGTTGCAATGGAGAACAGACCAGTAATTTCCCAATTTGAGTTAAATCGTGAGCCTATTAAACTAGAAAAACAAAAAGAGCTGATAATGAAGTTTTTTGATGGTGAAGGTAGAATAAAATTAAATAATCTAATTAGCACTTTAAAATCAAAGATGGAAATCATAGTCACATTCCTTGCTGTATTAGATTTAGTTAAAGAGGGCATTTGTACAATAACTCAATCTGAAATTTTTGGACAAATTGAATTAATAAATCTAGGTATGAAGTCTTAATGATTAAATCAGAGGTTAGAAAAATAATAGAAGCATTATTATTTGCAAGTCCTGAACCACTTTCCCAAAAAAAAGTGAACTTAATTTTCAGTCCTGATACACCAGACTTAAAAAAAATTGTTAATGAACTAAATAAAAAGTATAATGATCAGGATCATGCATTTGAAATAAAATCTATTGCAGGTGGCTATCAATTAGTTTCAAAAGTAGAATATGAGATCTACATTAGAAGAATGCTAAATAAATCTGGGCGTATTGGTTTATCTAAAGCTGCTCTAGATTCTCTTGCGATAATTGCCTATAAACAACCATTAAGCAGGCACCAGATTGAAGCTATTAGAGGTGTGGATTCTAGTGGAGTTCTAAAGAATTTACTTAGTAAAGATTTGATAAAAATCAAAGGTAGAGATTCTGGGCCTGGTAGACCATTATTGTATAAAACTACAGAAATATTCCTTGAATACTTTGGAATTAATAGACTATCAGATTTACCTAAGCTAAAAGAAATTTCAGAGTTAGTTGATTCTGATACAGGATTTGGAGCACAAATTGCTGTTTTTGATCAAAATTCTAATGATGGTAAAAGTCTTAACAATGAAATTTCTGATCATAAATAAATAATACGTGAGACTAAATAAATATTTAGCAAGTTCTGGTATAGCTTCAAGGAGGAAGTCTGATGAACTAATAAAACTAGCAACAACTGAGGTCAATGGGAAAATCTGTCTAGATCCAGCATATAACGTTAAACCAGGAGACAAAGTTCTTTATGATGGAGAAAAGATAAAACCTGTTGATGAAAAAATAGTTCTTATGTTAAATAAACCAAAGAATGTTATCACGACCGTTAAAGACAATCATGGAAGAAAAACGGTGATGGATTTAGTAAAATCAAAAATGAGATTAACACCAGTAGGACGATTAGATAAGGATACCACGGGTCTATTGTTACTAACAAATGATGGTGAACTACAACAATACCTAACCCATCCTAGTAATAGAATATCTAAGATTTATGAGGTTGTAATCGATGGGAGAGTAGATAAAAAAAGTATTGAGAAAGTAAAACGCGGACTATATATTGGTTATGATGAATATGGTAAAGCGGAAATAAAAAGTCAAAAATCAGAAAAAGGTAGATCAAAAATAATATTAAATCTAAAGCAAGGTAAAAAAAGAGAAATAAGGAGAATATTTTATCGATTAAAAAAGAAATTAATTTTTTTAAAAAGGATAGGCTATTCAAATCTTTCCTTGGGAAATTTAAAGGAAGGAGAATACAGATATTTATCAAAAGATGAAATTTTTGAACTACATGAAAATTGAATTCTGTATTGGCAATAATGTCAACAAAAGTTAATTTCGCCGGCTTATTGATAGTTTAATAAAATGATTATTGCAATTGATGGTCCATCAGCCTCAGGTAAAAGTACTACAGCAGTTGGAGTGTCTTTAAAATTAGGTATAACTTATCTTGACACAGGTGCTATGTATCGTGGTATCACATACATGATAAAGAAATTAGATATAGATGTTGAGAATAAAATTATTTTGAATAATTTTCTAAACAAAATAAATATCGCATTTGATGAATCAAATAATATATTGGTAGATGGTATTAATTTATCTGGAAAAATTAGAAGTCAGGATATGTCATCAAAATCTAGTGAAATTAGTCAAATACCAATGATTAGGGAAAAGATGGTAGACATTCAAAGAACCATAGGTAATTTAAATGACTGTATTCTCGAAGGACGTGATATAGGTACAGTAGTATTCCCTAATGCTGAATACAAATTTTTTTTAATAGCTGATTTAGAGACTCGTGCAAAAAGAAGATATAAAGATATGAAGAATTCAGGTGAGGAATGTTTATTTAATGAAGTCCTAAATAGTATTAAAATTAGAGACGAAATGGATTCAAATAGAGAATGTTCTCCTCTAACTAGGGCTAAAGATGCGATTGTAATTGATACTGGTAAATTAAAAATTGATGAGCAAATTAATAAAATAGTAGAAATAGTAAATAAATAAATAAAAAAAAAGGAAACATCTACAGCATGTTTAAAGAAAATAACCAAGAACAGGTAGCTGAAGAGGCTATAGAAGTAACTGATCAACAGGATACTGATAAAGTCAACGTAAATGCGTCTGCTCCCTCGGCCGATATTGTTGCCGATAAAAAAGATTATCTTAATGATGATATTTTTAGTGATATAAAAACTGTTGATATAGCTGAACTAATTGAAAAAGAAGCTGAATCAAAAATTAGCTCTGAATTAAAAAGTCAATATTCAAATACATTTGGATATATATCAGAACACTCATTAATTAATGGCCGCGTAGTCGGAATGAATGAAAGAGATGTGCTAATTGATATAGGTTTTAAGTCTGAAGGTATTATTGATCGGTCTGAATTTAATCGGGATGAATTACCAACCATTGGTGATCAAGTTGAGGTTTATTTGGAGTTTATTGAAGATGCAAGTGGCAACACAATTCTTTCAAAAGAAAAAGCTGATTTCTTACGCCGTTGGAAAGAACTTAAGGATGCCTTTGATAATGAAACTATTATCAAAGGAACCATTGTTCGACGGATAAAAGGAGGATTAATAGTTGATTTAGGAGTTGTGCAAGCATTTCTTCCAGGTTCTCAAGTTGATGTCCGACCGATTCAAGATTTCGATATCTATCTGGATAAAGAGATTGAAATGAGAATAGTCAAGTTTAATGAATCAAGAAAAAATATTGTTGTATCGCACAAAATTATTTTGGAAGATAGTCTAAAAGAACAAAGAGATGCTCTTTTTAAAGAACTAGAAGTAGGATCAATTCTTGATGGAAGAGTTAAAAATGTTACGGATTTTGGAGTTTTTGTAGATCTTGGTGGTATTGATGGTCTTTTACACATTACAGATCTATCATGGGGTAGAGTTAATCATCCTTCTGAAATATTATCAATCAATGATAAGATCACTGTTAAGGTTATTGAATATGATGAAGAAAGGAAGAGAGTATCTTTAGGATTAAAACAGCTAGCTCCTCACCCTTGGGAAGATGTAGAAATAAAATACCCAATTGGTAATGTTGTAAAAGGTAAAGTAGTTAGCCTAACAAACTATGGTTGCTTTATTGAGCTAGAACCTGGAGTAGAAGGTTTAATTCATGTTTCTGAAATTTCTTGGACAAAGCATATTAAAAACCCATCGGAAGTATATAGTATGGGTGATGAAGTAGATGCTAAAGTACTTTCGATTGATTCAGATGATAAAAAAATTAGTTTAGGCGTAAAGCAACTTACTCCTGATCCGTGGGATGAAATTGAAGAAAAATTTATGATAGGCACTGTTCATAAAGTAGTTATTCAAAATCTAACTCAATTTGGTGCATTTGCAGAACTAGAAGAAGGTATTGATGGTCTAATTCATGTCTCAGATTTATCTTGGACAAGAGTTGTGAAACACCCCAAAGAAATAGTTGAAAAAGGTGATGAGGTAGAAATAAAGATATTAGAAGTATCTAGAGAAAATAGACGTATTTCACTGGGATATAAACAAACACAAGATGATCCTTGGCCAGATATCATAAATAAATACGAAGCTGGAATAGAAGTGAGTGGTGAAATAATACGAGTTTTAGATAAAGGGATTATCATCCAACTTGAAGATGATGTTGAAGGCATCATACCTTTTGGGAAAATGTCTAAGAAAGATAGACGAACTCTTGCTGGGCAATATGAAGTTGGTGCAAATCTATCAGGTATTGTGATGAAAGTGTCTTCTGAGGATAAAAAAGTTGTTCTTTATAAAGAGGAGTTAGCAGGCACTGGTAACAGAGCAAATGCAAATGATGAAGTAAAAGAATATCTTAGAAAACAGCAGACAAACACAGGTGAAAAAATAGAATTGCCACAAGAACTTCTAGATTTAGCCAGTCAAGTTGAAATAGATGGTGTTGATACTGATAATGATGATACTGAAATTGAAGATAAGGAAAAATAAAAAATTAATTTTTGGTATTTTACTTGAAATTCAGTAATCCAATTGGTTCATTAATAAGTAAAAAACTATCATTCTCTTTTGGTGCCTTTTCATTAGCTATTCTCCTTTGGATATTTGTTGTATCAGAAAATGAGTATACTATGCTTCTTGATTTTCCCATAGAAGCAAGAAATTTAAATGTGCAAAAAGCCCACAAAGAAGAAGTACCATCCTTTGCAACTGTATTAATAAGAGGAACAGGAAGGGATCTACTAAAATCTTTTCTATTAAAGAAAATCGCTGGGTTTAAACTTGTGCTTGACTTAGAAGGCATTTCTCAAGAGTATGAATTTGTTTTGAATGAATATTTTGAAAAATATCCTCAAAAAGTTGTTTTGCCACTAAACTATAATGTTTCATTTGTAGAAGTGATTTATCCAAATCGTATAAAAATTAGTTTAGATGAATATATTTTGAAAAAAGTACCCGTAATATCAAATCTGCATATTAATCCTGCTCCTGGCTATATCCAAATTGGACAAACATATATCCTACCTAATGAAATTGAAATTGCTGGACCAGAAAAAGAATTGGCTTTAATTAATCATGTCGAAACTATTATAGACACAATTAATGGTCTTACAGCTTTTTATGAAAATAAAATAAAAATAAATTCATTTGGTAGACTAATTGAATATTCGCATAATCATGTTGAAATAAAAATTGATATTCAAAGTATCAGTGAGCGAATAATTGCTGATATACCAGTGAAAGTAATTAATATTCCTGAAAAAATAAGGGTATTTCCATCACCTCAAACTATCTCATTAACTGTTATAGGTGGTCTCAAAAGAATAGCATCTCTAAATCCTAAAGAAATTAATATTATTATTAATTTTAATAATTGGAATCCTCAAAAACAATTCTATGAGCCCAATGTTATCTTACCTAGAGACATATTAGAGTGGAAAGATCTATCTCCTAAAAATCTGGAAATTGCAGTTGCAAGGGAACTAGAA
>CAZPIF010000018.1:0-12976 GCA_964586565.1 uncultured bacterium | reverse complement strand
GTAGAGAGTATATCCTTGATCTTTGAATTAGCATACTCCCCTCTCTCTGTCAATTCCTTTCTCTTTTTGGAAAAGATATTGAAAAATACTCTCTCTTCAATTATGTTCAATAATCCGGATTGAGATTGCATCTTCATCATTAATTCATAGTAATCATCGTAATTGTATTGATCGAATATCTTTTTTATAAACTCAGTAAGTTCGATCTCATTATCATCTTCCATCACTGAACAAAATATTTTCTCATGCGCCTTTAGTTCCGTATCCCCAAATCTATCTCCCCTTGATAAGTATGTCTTTTTTACAACTTTTTTAAATACAGTACCCTCTGTTTCTTCTCTCACTTCAGAACTAAGGACATTCTTATATAATAAATTGATCAAACTAAATTTCATGAGAGTCTTACCATCCTTGTTATCTATATTCAACAATAGGTATGACTCTGCTGGTGTCAGTTCTAGTCTATTCATCCGCATCTCCTTTGAGCTTAGACATTAAATGGTCATATTCTTCACCCAAATGAATATAACACCGAACCCAAGGATGTAGTTTACCTTGCTCATCTTTTAAAAACTGCCAAACGTGACCAGCACCCTCTAGGTCATCGGCAAGAAGTATTTGCCCTTTAGTGATGATAGTCTGGTGGTCTTCATCCATGATATCAATATCGCAACTCTTGAATTCCAGGTATCCATCAAGCGTAATGACAAGTTGCCTTCTTGGTGCAGTGTGCGCAAGTTTAGGCCCTTCTCCATCACTCTGATCAGGAACAGGTGTAACTGCAAACTGCATTTTTATATCTCCCGAATTATCATCAAGGATCTGGTTTACGAATAAATTAGAAAACACTCCAACAGAACCTAGGCCAGTCTTTGGCTTTAGAGGGAGCAGTTTTTGCTGGAACCTTGTGTGGCCACTTTCATCAGTAAACATATGGGTGATGGGAATAAATGACTCCATAATATTGCCTCCAAATAAATTTATAATGAATTGCTCAAGTAATATTTCAACCTATTATCTTCATTTCTTTATTGATGAAGATTTAAGTTAATATTAAAAAAATATTAAATTTTCTATTTTGACCCTTACCTGCATATTTTACTCTACTTGGGATAAACTTTTAATCCAATCTTGAATTAATTGTATCCCTTCCTGATGCACCAATCTACGATTTAATTCTGGCATCATAATTCCAGGATCGGTAGAAGTTATCCTAAATTGCAAAATGGATTCCTCAGGGTGGCCAGGAACGATATTATATTTTCGATTTCCCGAGCCTCTCCCTGCTGCGACTGGTGGCTTAAAAATCCCTAGAGCTGTTGCATTTTTCTCTTCCAAATTAAGAAATAAACCAGATGTTTCAGCTGGTCCACCTTTTTGATGACAGTGTGCACAATTTATATCTAACCAAGCTCTTGCACGATCATTTAGACTTCCATCTTTGATATCCATGTAATTGACAGTTCTAGGTAAGGAACTTAAATCTTGAGGATCATCTAGAATACCAAGAGAAACCCAATTAGTAATTTGATTTATCTTAATATTTTTATACAAAATTTCTAAATTTAGGTTCCTTAATTTTGGACCAATTGGTTGTTGTATACTCTTATATACATGGCAACTCTTACACTGATTCATATTTGGGACGCTGTATAAAATATTCATCAATTTGCCATCACTGTGCACCCAAGATACATCTTTCCTATCACCAGCTAAAGTTAAAACCGCCTCATTCTGGTCATCATTCCAAACATAAGGGATTGAAATCCACTCCGATGATATCTTTTTTAATAAGCGTGTTTCAATCAGTCGACGATTACTTTTAGGATCTCTAAAATCACTAAAATAATAAAATGTTTTTATTAAAAATGTTCCTTCAGGATAATTAAATGAGCCATCATCATTATAAGATATGGATGTACCTATAGGGACTCTAATAAATCGAAGTTTTTCCGCATAGTCAGAGAATAGCTGTGACGCAATAGTATAAGGAATTACATCTTCATTTGGTATTTGTTTACTAATTGGTAGCTTAAAAAATCCATAATCAGAAAGATGTGGTAATGCATGTTCATGTATAGGATGTGATGAAAAAGAAAAATTAATAATTATATAAAAAAATACCGCTGGTATTTTTTTATAATGAAATTCAATTTTCAAAACTTAAGACCACTTCTGGTAGAGAGTCTTGAAAACAATTACATTCATTATCATCGGTAATGAAATCTGCAAAGAATGGACTATACCAAGATTCAAAATTTCTTGACAAATCAAGATTTAAATAATTTGCATTAATATTATCAACAATACAAAGTCTTCTCGAGTCAGGTATTAGACCATTTTGACTAACGTACCTTGGATCAGGCATACCATCATAAATTATGTCAGGAATGTTTCTAAAAAAATGTGCGAAAAGTAATAAACCGATATCATGATCTAATGTAGGTAATTGCGGTTTTCTTCGGTAAACATTATCATGAATATATATTGATGAAGTATATGGATTATATTGTGAATCTTTTGTCTTTTCCTCTGTTATAAAATAGCTAACAATAGCCGTTCCTGCTGTTTTATTGTCAACAATCGTATTATTAAATATTTCTACAAATTCTGTGGCCATAATCATGATACCAGTCCCAGAAGGAACTTTCCCAACTATGTTACCCTCAGGCGCAAAATTATCAATATTGTTTTCTTTAATAATATTATCAAAAATACGGACCTGCTTACCTTCTTTAACGATAAGATCTGGTAAATCAAATACTAAAATACCTCCCGTATTTCCATGGACATTATTACCATAAACATCCGCATTCATGGAGTTTTCAATCTCAATTCCAGCTACATTATTATAAGCCTCAGAAAATCGTACTATTATGTTATTTGATTGACCAACATAAATTCCTGCATCTGAAGCAGCAATAGCAACACAGTACTCAATTAAGACATTCTCACACTGTACAGGATAAATTCCATAAGCTCCATTATCAGGACTGGGACCACCAAGCCAGTATGTTTTGATCCGTCTGAAAATAAGCCCATCAGTATATTGAGATTTGACAGCATCACCTTTTGTATCTTTAATCGAGAAGTCTTCTAAAGTTATATTCTCGCAATTAGTAATACTAAGTCCCTGAGCGCCCTCTATTTGTGTTTTGAAATTTAAAACAGTACTATTCATACCTGAGCCTTTTATTACAATATCTTTTTTCCCATCTATAGATAGAGTACCAAGGATATCAAATAAACCAGGTTCAATGATTATTGTATCTCCTTGCTCAGCAAGAATAAATTTTAATTGTAATTCTTTTTCAAACTGGGAATAACCATAAATATTAAATAATGATAAAACTAAAATAGATTTTAATAATCTAGATGTCATATCTAAGCCATAAAAATATTTATACAAAATCTTTATCAAATTGACACCATACTCATTAATACTCCACATATCCATGCTCCGTATGTTCCAACAGCATACCCCATTACAGCTAGTAAAACTCCAACTGGTGCTAAAGATGGATGAAAGGCAGATGCTACGATAGGGGCAGAAGCAGCCCCGCCTACATTTGCTTGACTACCAACAGCAACAAAAAAGAAGGGTGCCTTAATAATTTTTGCAACAAAAATTAAAAGAAAAGCATGTATTGCCATCCATATCAACCCAATAATGAAAAAACCAGGATTATCAATAATGGCTAAAATGTTCATTTTCATTCCTATTGTAGCTACTAAGATATAGATAAAAACACTCCCATACCTTGATGCTCCAACACCTTCTAGTTTTCTTGCCTTTGTAAATGAAAATAATACGGCTAAAGTTGTTGAAAGTACAATAATCCAAAAGAAATTAGATGTAAGGCTAAATCTTGCAAGATAAGGAGAAGTTTTTTGTATATAGGGTGTTATTAAATCTGCACCGAGGTGAGCAACAGCTGTGATACCAAACCCAAAAGAAAGAACTTTGACTGTATCAATAGTATTAGGCATGACCATTATCTGTTTCTGATAGATTTCAATCTTGTTTTTTAATTCAATTATTGCTCTAGAATCAGCGTGAAACCATCTATTTAATTTTTCATTTCTACTTACTCCATATAGTAAAAAGGCCATCCAAATATTTGCGACAATAACATCAACTGCAACCATAGATGAAAAAATGTTATCACCAACATTAAAGATCTCTTTCATAGCGGCTTGATTAGCTCCACCACCAATCCAACTACCTGCAACAGTACTTAATCCTCTCCATACTGCTTCTGATCCAGAACCGCCTACTACCTCTGGCATAATTATAGAAACTAATATGATAGATATTGGTCCTCCGATAATTATTCCAATAGTACCTGTAAAAAACATGATTAACGCTTTTGAACCTAGTTTTCTTATTTCAGGTAAATCTATACTGACAGTAAGTAAAACGAGGCTTGCCGGTAGTAAATATCTTGAAGCTACAAAGTATAATTTAGAATTATCACCTGAGATTATTCCTAAAGAATTAAATATCGATGGAATAAAATAACATAGTAAGAGACTTGGAATATATTGATAGAATTTCCTCCAAAAATAATGCTTACTATTAGAAGAAATGAAAACAAAAGCAAGGATTCCCATAAGAATACCTAATACAACTGCATCATTTTTTATAATAGGATCAACCATTAGTTAAAATTTGGTCCAACCAAGGCAATTAGATTTTAAGTCTATTAGCGGCGACTTGATAACTTTGATAATAATCTTAGAATTTCTAGATATAGCCAAATGAGAGTAACTAATAAACCAAATGCACCATACCATTCCATATATTTTGGTGCACCCATTTCAGCGCCTTCCTCAATGAAGTCGAAATCTAAAACTAGATTTAATGCTGCAATTACAACAACAAACCCACTAAAAAGAATACCCATAGTGTTGTTACCAGAAATAATTCCTATTCCTGAAGTAAAAAATCCCATTATGAAATTTATTAAATAAAGGAAAAAAATTCCTCCTGTTGCAGCGACAATTCCCAACTTAAAATTTTCAGTAGCTTTTATTAGTCCTGACATATATGCTAATAGCAAAGCACCAAGAGTTCCAAATGTTAGAAAAACAGCTTGAACCACAATACCGGGATATTGCTTATTGAAGATCATGGATATTACACCTAAAAATACTCCCTGTACCACTGCATATGCTGGTACAGTAATATGTCCAATAGTTGGCTTAAATATTGTAACTAATGCTAAAATAAGTCCTATTATTGAAGCTGGCATGGCTAGACCATGCATTGCAGGGTTACCCCAAGAATAGCCAGCACTAATAATAACAAGCACCAAAGCGAATGCTGTTTTATTAACAGTTCCCGATAGTGTCATTTTTCCATCTGAAGTAGCTGCAAGGTGGTTTCTAAATGTAGATGATTGTAATGCTGGGTTTCCAGATCTCAACGCTAAATGTTTATTCATTTTCTTCAACCTTTTCGATTCTTATCCAAGGCTTTCCATTTGGGCCACCTTTATTTAATAATTTCACTATACTTAATACAGATATCACAATAATAGGGATCCATAAAATAGTTGCGGGGTTGTCCATCTTAAAAATTATAGTAACAGATATTTATAAAACAGCTACTTTATAAAAATTTATATTCTTTATTCATTCACTAAATTTTGATTTAAAAAAGTTTTTGCAAAATCGAATGATGCTTTGCGAGCAATCGGATTACCACCTATTTTTGTACCGCGTTTTGCACATAAAGCTAATGAAACTTTTTGACGAAATGGCGTTATCATAGGAATATTAAATATATTCATTAAAAGTGCACCATCTTCTCTCATTCTAAAGTGACAATCTCCAGTAGCATATCCATTTTTTTCTATTTGTATTGGACCCTCTCTATCAAAACCATGGTGTGCATTTTCATAAACCGTTATACCAATATTTACGCCTTCTTGTGAAAGATCATCAACCAAATTTTCACAAGCCTCTGCCGTGACCCAATCATCTAGCTCACCAATAAGAATATGTATAGGAGATTTTGAAAAATCTATTAACTCAATATCAACTAGACAGGGTGGATAAAATGCTAAATGTTGTGAAAATTTTGGAACAACTCCTATTGCATCAATGATTGGTTTCCACGCTGAAAATAATGCAACTCCTCCTCCAAGACTCCAGCCAGTTATTGCAATATTGTTTTTATCAAAACGTATATCACGACTTAATTTGTCAAGCGCCATATAGGCATCGAGTATCATCGTTGCTGTTGTTACTGATATCTGCTCTCCAACCGTGGATTTAATATTTCGACTATTGAAACTCTGCAATTCAAATGTAGCAAAGCCCATTTCTCTATACATTGCTAAATACTCTAGATGATGATCAGCCCAGTTTTTACTTCCATTTACTCCAATTACTAAAGGTATAGGTTTGTCAAATGAATTAGTGGGCATACGTAAAATACCGTAAACATCTTGAGGTGATTGATTATCTAATGCCGTAATTATATGATAAAATGAAAATGGGTTAGAACTTTTAAACCTAATAGTGTCTCCTAATTCATAATCAGGAGCAATAGCAGAAACCAAATTAGAATGACATATAATCACCGTAAAAAAGTAATAAAAAAATCTGTGTAAAATGGAATAGTACATAGATAACTATGGAAATTGGAATTTTACAGTTTTAATTCAACCGCAGCGATTCTATCCATAACAGGTGGATGACTATAGGAAAGGAATACCATCATAGGATGTGGTGTTAAATGAGATAGGTTACTTGCTGCTAAACCTTTAAGCATTGATATCAGAGCGGCTGATTTTTCTGTAGTTTCTAATGCATAAGCATCAGCCTCGAACTCATTTTTCCTGCTTAAAGCTGTGGTGATAATCGAGGTAATTATGCTAACAGGAGAATAAAGCATACCAAAAAACAATAGACCACAATATACAGATACACTCCCTACTCCAAAAACATTGTATAAAGCCTGGTCACCCAAGAAAAAGTTAAATATGTATAACATAAGTCCAGTCTCTAAAATACCTAGTATAGTACCTAGAAGAATATGTTTCTTTTTATAGTGACCAACTTCGTGTGCAACAACTGAGACAATTTCATCAGTTGAATGTTTATCTAATAATGTATCAAAAAGTGCTATCCTCCTAGATTTTCCAAACCCACTAAAGTAAGCATTAGAGTGCGCAGATCTACGACTGCCATCCATCACGTCAATTCTACCTATTGGGAAATTTACTTTTTTAGCAAACATTTCTATTGCATCTCGCAGTTCACCCTTCTCAAGTGGGTCAAATTTATTAAACATAGGGGCTATAACATTAACAAACAAAGGCTGTACAGCAATAATAAAGCCAGTAATTAAAACCCATGCTATAAACCAACCATTTTCAGAATAGGTTTCAAAAAAATATAGTATCGGAATAATAATCATACTACCTAGGACTATTGTTAAACCATACCCTTTGAATTTATCCGTAACAAATGTTTTCTTTGTAGTTTTATTAAAACCATATTTTTCTTCAATAACAAAGGTATTATATATCGAGAATGGAAGATTAATTATATCATTAACAATAAAAATTATTCCAAAAAATATTAACCCAGAAATAATGGAGCTGTCTGAATTGTTTCTAGAAAAAGTATCCAAAACACCAAAGACACCAGTATGAATAACAAGGAGGGTAAGAATTAAACTAAATGTACCTGATAATAAACCAAATCTAGTCTTATCTCTAAGATATCCTTGAGATTTCGCATATTTTTCTTCATCATAATAATCTTTAAAATCATCTGGCACATCTTTTGTTATACTATTCATATTTAAAACCGCACTCAAAGTTGACAATACATAGTCAAAAAGCAATGCCCCAATGATAATTATGTAATATGTTTGTTCCATTTACAGACTAAAACTTTATGGAGCAACCAATAGCTTTACTTATTGGTTTCTTAATAGGTTTACCATCAAGTAATTGGTCAATGGCATTGGCAAGGTATGGCTCATCTACCTTGTTTGCATTACGAGCATTATCATCAATAGCTCCTCTATAAACCAAAATATTATTATCATCGAATAAATAGATATGAGGGGTTTTTGTAGCACCGAATGCTCTTGCTAAAATAGATTTCTGGTCTTGCGCATATGGAAAATTATAATCGTTTTTCTTAGCGTGTTTTACCATTTCTTCAATACTATCATCACCATCGAATCTACCAACATTTGAGTTTACAGCTATCACACCAATACCTTTAGGAATATATTCTTCTGCAATTTTTACATATCTATCTTCCCATTGTATAACGAAAGGACATGTATTACATGAAAAAATAATTAGAGTACCATACTTACCCTGGATATCAGCTAAACTTAATTTCTTCCCACTAATATCATCCAACATATAATTAGCTTCAGGCATTCCAGAACCAAGTTCTAGTTCTTTAGCTATTCCAAAAGATATAATTAGAAATAATACAAGTATGTTTTTCATACGCTCAACCTCATGAGTTCATTGCTATTTTTACGGCAGTTCTAAATCGTGATTCTGGTGCACTACCTTCCCATGAATCTACAATATTTCCTGATTCTTTTGCATAAACAACGGTAAAAGGAAGACTCCCAGACCATTTTGGATGAATACCTGTAATAAATGGTTCATCTTTTTCTTTTTTGATATATGATACTGGTCCAACACTATTTTGTTTTAGAAATGCCTTCACAGATTCTGCTTGTTCTTCATAATCAGCACTAACAAATATTACCTCAAGATCTTTTATCTCTTTATCTAAATCAACGATCATTGGAAATTCTTCTACACAAGGTATACACCAGAGTGCCCAAATATTTACAAGCACTACTTTTTCCCCTTTAAACTTTTTTACCTCATCCATTAATTCAATGGCAGTTGAAGGTAAAAGCTCAATGCTACTACAGGCTATTCCAAAAAAAAGGTATGTTAAAAAAAAGATATTTTTCAAGGTCGTATCTGTTTCATCTCATGCTTAGAAAATAACTTAGATTGATCATCATAATGAATAGAACCCTGATCTCTGGTTGCACTTCCATACTGATGGATACTCCACGCACTTTGTTGACCTTCCGGTCCCCATTCTACGGCTTGGATATAGCAGTCACCTGCAACTGCTTTGTAAACTTTTCCACTTTTTTTACTGTAAACAGCTCTTAACGTTCCAGGACCGCCAGACAGTGGCAGGCTAGTTTTACCTCGGAGTAGGCGATTAACCCTACCAAGAGGAATATTGATCTTTCCAAAATTCTTTTCAAGAAAGGAAATAGATTCTTTAAGCTTTATTGTAATAGAGTCTGCATTATACTTTAAATCTTCATAGCGAAATGCATTTGGTAGTGTAAGGATGGATAAGGCTGCAGCAGTATTTGATGAGTCCGCACGGAGGTTCCAATTTTTAATCAAATTTATAGCGGGACCAAATTTTTCAGGAATCCCTTTATTTTCCATATCATTTATATATCTTTTTCTTACATCTGCCAAAATAGATTCTCGAGAATACTCAACATCAAATTTGTATTCAAAAAATTCTTCTCTTGATATTGAAGGGTCGATTCCAAATGTTTCTAATGCCCTTAAAGCCCTATTTGTTTGATGTTTTTCAATACCTGTCCAGTCTGGTAATGGCTTTGAAGCGTCTACTCTACTACCAGTCGCAAGATAAGGACTACTATTACAATTTTGATAAAATCCTTCTAGCGGGTCATATACCTGTGGCAGCCTTTCAAATGGTATATACTCATACCATAGATTTTGTTTAGTCTCACCTGCCATTATTTTATTCCATTCGAAGCGTGGGTCACGCTTAGGTATTTTTGCATTATAAACATAGTATAAGATTCCATCTCTATCTGCGTAGCCAGTATTAAACATAGGAATCGCATGAATTTTCATCGCTTCTTTAAATTCAGTAATATTTGTTGATTTTCCCATCCTGTACCACTGCTCTATAAATCTTAGGTCTTTGGTAGAAGAAATTCTTAAGGCATAACTTCCATGATTAAATTCAACAACAGGTCCATGAATTGATGTCTTAACTTCTCTTTTGAATGTCCAAGAAAAAGGGCCAACTATTTTCACTTTTATACTTACTAATCTGACATCGAGATCTTTCCAATAACCTTCAAACCAGTATTGGTTTTTATTTTTTTTATTTATAGTTAGCTTATAAACATCAATTAAATCTGGAGAATTCACTGTATGGCTCCAGCCTATATAAGGATTATGACCGATCAAAGGAACGGGAGATCCTGGGAAAAGAGCTCCATAAAAATCCCATCCTTCTTCGCTAATCAGATGTGCTTCATACCATGCCACTGGGCCTTCCCAAGGTTGATGAGTATTTATCCAGAGGCGTGTATAACCATCACTAGAACGTTGAGGACCAACAGCCATAACATTACTGGCAATCATATCAAAATTACCTTCCTGAGAATCTTTACTATATCCAATTAATTCAGGTGGTTTCTTCTTCGCTAATTTTTTCAATACTCCATCTAACCCAAACATCAAAGGCATACGATGTGAAAAACCTGCAATTATGTCTTTTGCGGTAACTACTCTAAAAGTTTTATTTTTATGAATTGGGTTGTCATCTAAAAATTTATTTATCCCAGCTGCATATCCTTCGCAAATAGCTTTTACATCATTGGGGATATCCGACTCATATCTATTCTCAACCATATTCCAAAAGTTCATTAAATGTACATAATAATCATTTACAGCGGCATCTCTACCATGTATCGATGCAAGCTCACCTCTTAAAGCATAAACCACATCTTCTATTGTTTTATAATCATCCTGTGAATGGGCATAAGCTAGGCCAAAAGAAACATCAGCATCTCTTTTTCCGTATATATGTGGCACACCCCATTGATCACGTTTAATCTCGGCTAAAAAATTAGAATCCTTGATTATTAAATTATCAGCCGAACTGAAAACATATCCCAAAATACTAATTTGAACTAATATCAGTTTATACATCTTAAATATCAATCCCACTTTAATATCGTACCAACTGATACTGAATCCCAGACATCATGCTTAACCATAATTTTATTGAACAGTATAGAATCCACTAAATCATATAGCCATCTATCTAAATAGGGAAATTGCGTGCTGAACCAATCTGAGTCTACATTAGCACACTGGCGAATAAATGGCATTAATGCAATATCAGCTAAGCTTTTATAGTCACCAATCATAAATTTATTTGATTTCAATCTTCTATCATATGAATAGAGGTATTTAGAAACGTCTCTCTGGTATTCTAGAAAATTATTTTCTGGATATCGAACAGAATATTTATATTTATCAAGTTTTGGCTTGAACTCCACATCATTAACTTTTATCAGATTATCTTGTTCTTTTAAATGGTCTTTATACCAGCAATTTGGATCATTTTGAATTAGAGCCCACCTCATAATATCAATACTCTCATCAATTACTGTTCCATCTTGTAAATTGAGAACTGGAACGGTACCTTTTGGAGATAAATCATAAAGTATCTTTGGTCTATCTCTTAAAAGAATCTCCCTGTGTTCATAAGATATCTGACTATAAGCAAGTCCCATTCGTGCTCTCATTGCGTATGGACAACGTCTAAATGAATATAATACCGGAAAATCCACAATTATTGATTCAATCTTGGCTTGACACGTGAATTAAAAAATGTTTTTGAAACAACTTTATTTGAGTCCTTACGTAAAACTTTCTGCTTTTCAATGGGGAGGGATGCAAAATCAAGACAGTCTTTGGAGCAACACCCTTTTAACCGTGCACTACATTCTTTGCACTGAATAAATAATATATGGCATGCTTCATTCTTACAGTCAGTGTGTTCATCACAAGTTGATCCACATACATGGCATGATGCAATCACATCGTCAGTAATTCTTTCGCCTAGTCGATTATCAAAAACAAAATTCTTTCCCTTAAATTTTGACTTCAGACCTTTTTTATTTATCTCATGTGCATATTGAATGATACCACCCTGTAATTGGTTCACATCCTTAAAACCATTTTTTATTAGAAATGAACTTGCTTTTTCACAACGTATTCCGCCTGTACAATACAATAGAATTTTTTTACTTTCCTTACCTTTTAAGATACGGCTAACTTCTGGAAGTAGCTCCTTAGATTTCTCAGCATCAGGAATAATTGCATTCTCAAATTGACCAACCTCACTCTCGTAAAAGTTACGCATGTCAACAACAATAGAATTAGGATCATCAATGGCATGGTTATAATTCTCAGCATTTAAATGATTGCCTACCTTTTCCATATTATACGACTCTTTAGATAATCCAAAAGCAACCAGTTCATCTCTAACTTTTATGGTTAATTTGTAGAATGATGGTCCTTCTTGCAGGGCTGTCTTGATAGATATTTTTTTTAACAATTCCATCTCACTTATTTCATCATTGAAATTTTTCCAATGGTGTCCAGGAATACTGATTTGGGCGTTTATACCCTCATATGCTATGTAAACCCGGCCAAATATTTTCATCTGTTCCCATTGCAAGTATAATTCGTCACGTAAATCATTAGGATTTGGGATATTAATATAGCGGTAGAACGATGCTGTGATTCTTTTATAAGATTCATTAGAAAGAGCAACTTTTAATTCTTTTTTATTTACTTTATTAAAAAGACGATTTTTTTTCATTTTCAATCTATTAAATCCTGTATAAATCCATTTACGCCATTCAACTTTATTCTTGCCTGATGGATATCACAATTAAAATGGTGCATTACAATTGCAATCTTTACAGACTTATCTGCATCCATTAATAATTGTTTTGCTGCACTATAATCTAATAAAGTTAGTTGCTCTATAATTCTTGCACCTCTATCAACTAACTTATTATTTACTGCCATGAGATCAACCATTAAATTATTATATACTTTACCAAGTTTTATCATCGTTGTAGTAGAAATCATGTTCAATATCA
>CAZPIF010000017.1:0-13190 GCA_964586565.1 uncultured bacterium | reverse complement strand
TAAATATTATTTCTCAGCTCCATATTGGTCATCAAACGTATAGTCTCTCCATTAGGCTTTTCTCCATCAAGACTAAATTTCAGGACATCCCAACCTCTCATTGAGGTACTTCCACCAAGGTAGAACTTTTCATATGAATAATCTTCAGCATCATATGTCCACCCCCACAGCCTCCCGATTTGGCTTCTCATTGCAAATACTGATCGATTCGTTATTGGGTAATAGAAATTTGAAGTGAAATCACTTTTATAATATTTCCTTGATCCACCAAAACCAGCAACTTTAATCATCACCCCAATTAAATAACCACTCTTTGTATAAAGTGGATGGTCTTTATAATCTAAATTAATTTTAATTCCAATCGATTGTTCTTCAATTATGTCTGCTGATTTATCACTGAATGATTGCCAAACCGATCTTGTCTCAAAAAATGACCTGTCATTGATTTGAATGCGCTGTGTTAAATCTGCACCACGACGATTGATAGCTTCCTTAAAATCCTCTCCTTCATATACTATAAATCTATCATAATAAATCCTAGCTTTTGTAGGGAATCTAATTCCCATAAACCAATTAGAGCTTAAACTTGCATCATAGCCAAACCTTGGAATAACTAAATCCACATCTTCAAATGGTATGCCAGCCAAAAATTTTATTGAGAATTGTTTTGGTGTATTAAAAAATGCACGATTTCTCCATTCAATAGTAGCTCCCAATGCAGATAACGGTTCAGCACCTTGAGCAAAACGAATTGGTTCTAGTCCACCTGATGAATTCCATTCTCTTTGTTTGTATCGTCTAAGCTCTATTATCATATTCACTAAAGAATCTCTTTCATTTAGTTTCATTGGGGATATATTAGCTGTAGAAAAAATGCCTAGCTCTCTGAGGCGATTTGCTGTTATATCTATACTAGTTTTTGAATACAAATCACCAGAATTATAGTTTAATTCTCTTAAAACTATTGATGTGTCAATATTACCAATTCTTTGAATTATTGTATTATTAATATAAGCAAATCTACCCTCATCAATATTTAAAACAACATTGACTGAATCAGCGATATTATCTTTTACCGAAATGGAAAAAAACAACTTACCCAATTCATGATATTCATTTTCTAGTTTATAAAGATTATCATTTAAACCGATGGGATTGTATGGCTTATTTAATTTTAGTTTTAATAAATCTTTTATTTTTGATTGACTTACAAGTTCATTTCCATTTACGGATACTTTTGAAAGATAATATTGCTTACCCTCATTAATTTCGTAGAGAATATCGGCATATTTTTTTTGGCCTAACTTCTCGGTTTTGAATGATTCATTTATTTCAACATCCAAAAACCCTTTAGAATAATAATAATTTTTTAATGTTAATGCATCTAGTCGAACTAAACGAGGATCAAATTGAGGAGAACGAAAAAAGAAATTTCTTGGTTTTTGTCTTATGATGTAATTTATTTCTGTTTTTGTTAAATTTTTATTGCCTTCTAAATCTAGTGATCTAATTATTGTTAACTCTTCCTGCGCTGAAAAATAAAAACCTAAGCTAAAAGTTAGAATTATTATCGGTTTTTTTAAAATATTCATAAATTAATAGGCATATCGATAGCGATATTTCAGATTTAACTTCCCTTGATCATCAACATTCCCAACTACTGAAAAATGTCTATTTAACTTATACTCAACTCCTACTCTAGGTTGATTTAGAGAAAATGACCTTTTATAGGATAAATTGATAAATGCCTTATCACTTAATTTTGTTTTTGTAGTAACCTCGAAATCGTCATCAGTACCTTTTAATAAACTAGCAGCACCTGATATTTCGATATCATCTACATAATTCATCATACCAATATTAGAATCTTTTAGATTTTTTTCTATCTGGTTCTCTAATAATGTACCAAGAATTGATACAGTTTGGTTACCAAAACCAGTAGATGTCCATTCTTGATCTTCAATTCGTTTACCCCAGGTGAGTAATTCAAGAATATCACTCTCAGAAAATTCATTTTGAGATTCTAATATTATATCGAGGTCCTCTATACCTCCTTTCATGCTAAGATATATTTCCTCTTCACCTATCTTTGTAGATGCACTTACATCAATATTTGGATTAAAACCCTTATTATCAAAACTAACCAGACCCTGCAATTTTGTAAAATAATCCGTATAGGAATACACACTACCATCTTCTACAATAATTTGTCCTCCAAAATCGACTTCCTGATTACCAACCTGAGATAAATTAAGTTCTCCATTAACCTTTGCATTAATTTGAGAATTATTAAAATATGCTTCCCCTCTAATTGGAATATTTAAGTTGTATGCAAAAATATTCTCATTATCCTGCTGAATTAAAGTGCCAACGTCTTCAGTATTAAATTCATAAAAGACATTAGCTTTTTGGGTCTCAATTTTTCCTGCAATTAAGACAGTGTCTCTACCAGAAATAGTTAGATCAAGGTCACTCTCACCATATATATCTAAAAATAATAATTTATAAGAAGCATTTACTGATTTTATTTTTATATCATATACAGGATCAAAAAATTTTGAAAAATCTAATGTACCTTCGACAAATGTATTTTTATCTGGAGGTTTGGCACTAGAACCACTAGTATTGAAAAGTAGAAAATCTAAATTACTAATAATTAATTGATTATTTACCATTACCGCACCACCATTAATTGACTCAATTGGGTCAGTGAATAATAATGTGTGTAATTTACCATTTTGGATTTTAATATTCCCATTACGAATTATATCAGTGGCTGTTCCTGATAATGATAATTCAATAATGAAGTCACCTTCTGCTGAATCTAAATCATCAATATATGGAGATAGGAATGGTAAGGATCTAATATTTGCATTTGCAACAAAGTTAATATTATCATTTTTATACATTTTACTAAAATTGGGAGAACCTATATTTAAATCAAATGGTAAATACCCAGATGCAGCAATTTCTCCTTCTTTAGATGCTGATTTAGCATAGGAAACATATAAACTTTTTCCATCATATGACCCTTTGCTTGAAACATTACCTAGAGATATTAAATCAAAAGTAGCGTCTGATACGTTTAAATTATAATTGAACTCTGTCTTCTCTAACGTTCCTTTCAAATTAATACTACCAGTACCCTTCCCACCTATATCAAAGAACTTTGGTATAAAACGATGTACTAGGCTTAGTGAAAGATTTGAAAAACTAGAACTAAGTGAAATTTTTGAATGACCTTTTCCATTGTTTTTTATTGGTATAATCCCAGCAGCTTGTAAACCCATTTCTCCTTTTCGAGTCATAGATATATCATCAATGTGAAAAATATTATTTCTATATAAACCTGAAAGATTCATTTCATCGAATGTTTCCTGCATATAAGTACCTTTTTTCAGAGCTATATCTGTATCTATATCAAAATTGTCATCAATCAACTGAAACCAGACTTCTCCAAATATAAGCCCTGAAAACTTGAGTCTATCATCATCTAAGAATTGTGTAAGTATTTCTGAATCAAAATTAGACATCTTCAATCTGCCTTGAGGATTTTTCATACCAGTAATGCTTCCCTCTAACAAGCCATCATTTATATGTAATTCAAATGGCTTTAATTGAAAAACTGAATCATTAAGAGTAAAACTAAGAGGTTTTGCATTAATCAAATAATCATCTTCAAATACAAGTTGAATCCTATCAATCTTATATTCGTCAATTCCATCATATTGACCAGATGCCTGAAGAAAATCATTACCAGATTTAAAATGAAAATTTTCTATTGTAACAGCTTTATCATTAACTAATGCACTAAGAGTTCCGCTTTCAAATTTTCTATCTTTCCAAGTACCTTGACCTGTTTTTATATCTACAAAACCCTCAGGAACACTATCTGTAACTGTAATATGTGAATTGAGTTTAATAGATTGAATTCTAAAACTATTGATAGAAACATTTTCACACGTTAACTCAGCCTTTGCTGATGGTTCATAAATATTCCCATTAACTCTTAAATTACCAGTCGCCTTTCCACTAACAAAATTTCCGGGCAAGAAACTATTTATTAAGCTTATATCAGCTTGCTCCATATCAGTATAAAAATCAATATTTCTAGATTTAAAGTCTCCCTCACCATTTATTGTTAAATAACTATCACCAACCATTAACATAACAGGGTCAATTGTTGAGATTATGCTATCACTATAGTAAAACTGTCCATGAATGGAAATTTCACCTTGATTAAATAATTTTGATTCGACCATTTCTAAATTCATATTTATTCTGTCTAATGCACCATTGTTTGCAAACCCTGCATCAAAAATAAATAATCCAGACATTTCAGTGGGATTTTGATAATTCATCCAATTACTGAGATCAAGGTTTTTTAAATCCATAAAACAATTTATACGATTTCCCTCTTCCCACAATCCATTAACATATAATTTAGAATTTTCGCCTTCTAGCTCAAGACTATTGATAATCCAAGTCTGATTTTCCTTTTTCAATTTAAAATGTCCTAACATATCTAGTCCAAGTGAATTACCTAGAGATAGTTCTCCTGTAAAATTTTCAAAATCCGATTCAAAAATAAATTCGCCTTTAAATTTTGAAAATTTTGTTTTTAGTGGAAGTTTGCTAAATAATTCTTTAGGGAAGCTAAATTCTCTTACATTAATTTTTCCTGAAAGTTTTGGTTCTAACCTACCAATAGAGATGTTTCCATAAACCGGTAAACCAAAAATATCACCGTCTAACTGTCTTACAAAATAGGAATCTGAACTAATTCCTAAAATAATATTATCCAACTTACAAAAATAATCTTGATTACTTTCCAATGAAATTCTTAATAAATCGCAGTTTAATAATAAATCATTAAAACCTTTCAATTCACCAGCTAACATGGTATTAAATGTGTAGCTTTGATCATTAATATTTGTAATTATTTTAGAGTCTATAAAAAATGATTTTATATCAAATGGAATAATAAAATCATCTTTTTTATCATTAGCGATATTTTTTTTGATGTAGTCTTGTTTATAATTAAATAGCATTCCTTCAACAGTTAATAAATCAAATACCATTTTATCTATTATAGTGGAAATAATGTTCAAATTTAATGTCATTTTATCTGCATCTATTGATATACCATTATCATTTCGTATTTTTACATTTTTTAAAATAATGGTACTAAATAAATAGCCAGAATATTTTTCTGCTTGAAATTCCCAACCACTGTTAATCATATTTTTGTTAATTAATGATTGAATACTACCATGCCAAAACTCTATTCGCAGCGATAATAAAAGTGCTGAAGTAACAAGAAGAGTTGATATAACTAGATATTTTTTCACTTTTTATGCCCTAGTGACATTACAATATGAACAGCAATTAAGAAAGTGAGTTTGAAATAAAAAAGCGCTCTTCAAAGCGCTTTTTTATTATTGGTTGGAAGTAAGTTTAATATTTAATCTACAACTTCAAAATCAGCATCTTCGATTTCATTTTCCTTATTTTTACTTTTGGAAGATTCTTTTGTGGTTTTCTTATTAGAATCTGAACCAGGTTGTTGGTTCGTGGATTCATGCATTTTTGCTGCCATGGCACTCCAAGTACTATTTAATCCCTCAATTGAACTTTTAATATCTTCTAGATTTCCAGATTCTTTAGATTTCTTTAGAATAGAGAGTTTATCATTTAAGTTTGCTTTTTCTGTATCATCAAATTTTTCACCATTTTCTTTAATATTCTTTTCAGTTTCATATATAAGATGTTCTGCCTGGTTAAGCATATCTATTTTTTCTCTTTTTTCTTTATCTTCTGTTTCATGTTTTTTTGCATCATTAACCATCTTTTCAATTTCAGAGTCAGATAGTCCACTTGAGGCTTCTATTCTAATACTTTGTTCTTTTCCAGTAGCCTTATCCTTAGCATTAACATTCAGAATACCATTTGCATCTATATCAAAGGTAACTTCTATCTGAGGCACTCCTCTTGGTGATGGAGGAATATCAGCTAAATGAAACCTACCGATTGTTTTATTATCTGCTGCCATTTCTCTCTCGCCTTGAAGAACATGTATCTCAACAGTAGTTTGATTATCAGCAGCTGTACTAAAAACTTGAGACTTCTTTGTCGGTATGGTTGTATTTTTTTCAATCAAAGTTGTCGAAACGCTTCCAAGGGTTTCAATACCTAAGGATAAAGGTGTAACATCCAAAAGTAAAATATCATCTACATCTCCTGATAAAACACCACCTTGAATAGCTGCTCCAAGAGCAACAACCTCATCAGGGTTAACACTTTTATTTGGTTCTTTACCAAATATTTCTTTTACCTTATCTTGGATTTTTGGGATTCTTGTTGAACCTCCAACCAAAATAATTTCGTCTATATCAGATTTTGACAACCCTGCATCTTTTATAGCTTGTAAGCATGGTTGAACTGTTCTTTCAACTAAATCACCAACTAATTCTTCAAATTTAGCTTGTGATAATACTAAATTTAGGTGCTTAGGTCCTGAAGAATCAGCGGTAATAAATGGTAAATTAATGTCTGTTTGCTTGGAAGAAGATAATTCTTTTTTAGCAGTTTCAGCTGATTCTTTCAAACGCTGTAAAGCCATTGGGTCTTTTTTTAGGTCTATCCCTTCTGATTTTTGAAATTCATTTGCAATCCAATTAATAACTTTTTGATCAAAATCATCTCCCCCAAGGTGCCCATCTCCATTTGATGCTTTTACCTCAAAGACACCATCACCTAACTCAAGAATGGAAATATCAAATGTTCCACCACCTAGGTCAAAAACAGCAATCTTCTCATCTTTTTTCTTATCAAGCCCATAAGCCAAAGATGCAGCTGTTGGCTCGTTAATTATTCTTCTTACATTCAATCCTGATATTTTTCCTGCATCTTTTGTAGCTTGTCTCTGTGAATCATTAAAATATGCTGGCACGGTTATAACAGCATCAGTAACCTTTGTTCCAAGATATTCTTCTGCTTGTTGTTTTAATTTCTGAAGAACCATAGCACTTATTTCAGGAGGTGTATATTCTTTTTCTCCTGTATTAACTACGCATGCCCCACTAGAATTTTTTATTACCTTATATGGTACTTCTGAAATTTCATTATTTACTTCTCCATACATCCTTCCCATAAATCGTTTTATGGAAAATACTGTATTTTCAGGATTTGTTACTGCTTGGCGCTTAGCGGCTTGACCAACTAAGCGTTCTCCATCTTTGACAAATCCAACAACTGAAGGTGTAGTTCTACCACCCTCCGGGCTAGTGATTACTGTCGGTTCACCACCCTCTAAAACAGCAACACAAGAATTGGTTGTTCCTAAATCTATGCCTATGATTTTACTCATTTTAACTCCAAATTATATTTAATACAGTTTATAAGAGTATACTAATACAAGTAGTATACCATAAAAGATATTACTTTAATATTGACAGGCTTTTGTCGATTATGTAACCCATTATGGCATACTTAATAGGAAACCTATCAAGTATTTTTAGCTTTTTTTACCACACTTTTTTTTGGTGAATAATCAAAGGTCAATTGTTTTTTTCGACAATTAACTATTATTGTTGAGTTTAAAGGAAAAATATTTTTGAGAAGCATCTCTGATATTGGATCTTCAACTGAATTTTGAATTTCTCGTCTGAGGTATCTTACTCCATATTTGGGGTTAAATCCGTTTGATGCTAAAAATTTCTTTGCAGTTTTATTTAATTTAAACTTTAGTCCTAATTTAGAAAGATTATTCACTAAATCGGTCAACTGTAAATCAATAATATTATATACATCTTTTTCATTTAATTGATTAAAAACAATAGACTCATCAATCCTATTTAACAATTCGGGAGAAAAAAAGTTTTGAACATTTTCAAGAATCTTATTTTTCATTTTGGAATGATTTTCTTGATTTTTCGAATCACTGAAACCAAATCCATTATTTTTTAACTCACGGGTTCCAATATTTGAGGTCATAATCACTATTGTATTTCTAAAATCTACTTTTCTACCAAGTCCATCAGTCAATGCACCTTCATCAAAAACTTGCAACAGTACATTAAATAAATCTTGATGGCCCTTTTCAATTTCATCAAGTAAGACAACTGAATATGGATGTCTCCTAACTTTTTCAGTTAATTCACCTCCATCTTCATAACCAATATACCCAGGTGGCGCACCAATAAGTCTTGAGACAGAGAATCTTTCCCGAAATTCTGACATATCAATCTTAACTAGCGATTCATTATTTGAAAATAAATATTTAGCTAAACATTTTGCTAGTTCTGTCTTACCAACCCCTGTTGGTCCCAAAAAAAGAAATACACCAATTGGTTTATTTGGATTTTTTAGACCAGCTCTTGACCTCTTTACAGCTTTTACCATACTTGTAATTGCGGCATCTTGTCCTACAATATATTGATTTAATTCTTTGTCTAGACTCAATAATCGATGACTTTCAGATTCTGCAACTCGCGATAATGGTATACCCGTCATTAATGAAACAACATCTGCGATTGTATCTGAATTAATTTGAACTTTAGCGTTACCTTCTTTTTCTTGCCATAATTTTTGTGCTTTTTTAAGATTTGAAGATAGGTTCTTTTCCTTATCACGCAATACCGCAGCCTCTTCAAATAACTGCTCAGATACCTTCAATTCTTTTTTTTCTCTTATTTTTTGAATTTTATTTTCAATATCCAAAATATTTTTTGGTACTTCTAAATTATGCATATGGGCTTTTGCACCTGCTTCGTCCATTATATCTATTGCTTTATCGGGTAGATATTTATCTGATATATATCTTTCAGAAAAATAAACACATGCTTCAATTGCACGTTTTGTATATTCTACTTTATGATGATCTTCATATTTTTCTTTCAATCCAATAAGAATATCCATTGATTCAGTTGTTGAAGGAGGGTTCACTGTTATTTTTTGAAATCTCCGATCAAGTGCACCATCCTTTTCTATATATTTGCGGTATTCATCCATAGTTGTAGCTCCAATACAGTGTATATCACCTCTTGCTAATGATGGTTTGAACATATTTGATGCATCAAGTGAACCAGAGGCTCCTCCAGCTCCAACAAGTGTATGTAATTCATCAATAAAAATAATTAATCCATCAGTAGCCTCTAGTTCCATCATTACACTTTTTATACGCTCTTCAAACTGTCCTCTATACTTTGTTCCTGCAACAATTGCAGCTAGGTCAAGAGATAAGATTCTTTTATTCTGTAAGATTCTTGGTACTGTTTTACGAATTATCCTTTGGGCTAATCCTTCTATAATTGCAGTTTTACCTACACCTGGTTCTCCTATAAGAACCGGGTTATTTTTTTTTCTTCTGGTTAAAATTTGTGCTACTCTTTCAATTTCTCGACCTCTTCCAATTACAGGATCTAGTTTGCCTTTTTTTGCCATTTGGGTAATATCTCTAGAAAAATAATCAAGAGTTGGGGTTTCACTCTTTCCTGTTTTACTAATTGGTGAATTAAATTCTATCTGAGTGTCATTATTAGCACCCGAAATAATAAGATCTTTCACAGATTCATATTCTAATGTAAAAGATTTTAATATTTCAACTGCAATACCCTCAGATTCACAAAGCATAGCCAACAAAAGGTGTTCATCATCGGCTTTCGGTTCACCTTGAGTAGAAGCTTCGTTAAATGAATTTCTAAGGATTCTTTCTGCTCTTCTAGTTAATGGAAGATGACCTAATGTCATTGTACCACCTGCTGGTTTAATCAAATCTTCAATCATAGAAATTATTTCATCAGAATCAATATCATAAACATCTAAAATCTTTTTTGATAAACCATAATTTTCTTTTACTAAACCTAATAAAAGGTGTTCTGAGCCAACATAACTATGGCCAAGTCGCAGTGCTTCCTCTTTCGATCTTTTTATAATTTGTTTTACTCTTTTTGAAAAATTTTCTTTCATTTTTTTATTAAAAATCCATTATCAAGATAATACAACCTGTTACCAATGGATGCAACATCAGGATTATGTGTAGTTAGTATTATTGTTTGGTTTAAATCTGTATTGATTTGGCATAATAGGTCAATGAGTTTTAATGAGTTTTTTTTATCAAGATTTCCTGTTGGCTCATCAGCAAATAAAATATCTGGCGTATTTATTAATGCGCGAATTAATGATATTCTAGATCTCTCACCTCCAGATAATTGACTGGGTAAATGTTTCATTCTATTAGAAATTCCAAGAATGTCAAATAATTCTTTTGCATACTCTTCCTTTTGATACTCTTTATTAATCCAAGCTGGAATTAATACATTTTCTATGGCTGTGAACTCATTAAGCAAGTGATGAAATTGAAACATAAAACCAATATGAACATTACGAAATGTTGCAATCTGTCTTTTATTCAATTCACTAATATCCCTATCCATGATAGTTAGCTGTCCTGAATCAGCCTCATCCAAAGTCCCCAAAACATTAAGTGCTGTTGATTTCCCACAACCCGATTGGCCTGAGATTGTAATAATATCTTTCATTTTTACATTTATGGAAAAGTTATTTAGAACTTCTAAATCATTATTGCCACTTTTATATGATTTAGAAATCTTATCTGCATTCAAAACTACTTTGCCCATTGTATTGCTTCTTTTAAATCTAATTTAATTACTGTTCTCGCAGAATAAAAAGATGCTATTAAAATAAAGAAACTCGAAATAAATACAATCAATATTACATCTGTAAAATATATTTGCATGGGCAATGAATCAATAAAATACACCTCCGAAGGTATAGGGATTAATTTCATTTTTTCTTGAACAATGATTATTAAAACACCAAGTAAAAAGCCCACAATAGAGCCTTTTCCTGCACGCATTAATCCAAGTTGAATAATAATTTTATAGATAGAATACTCTGACGATCCTAATACTTTTAGAATGCCAATATCTCTGATTTTCTGCATAAAGATAAGTGTCAAATTAGCTGAAAGATTAAAAGCCGCTACAAGAAAGATTAGACATAAAACAACTATGGTACCATATCTTTCCATTCTCATTGCATTTACAAGTGATTGATTTTGGTCTTCCCATGTCAGTACGGATATTTTTTTACTAATTAATGTTGAAATATCATTTTTTACATTTTCAATTATATATTTATCATTAATCCTGAGATCATAACCATCAATGACATTTTTCTTCTTGAATATTTTTTTTCCATCTGTTAGAGTTATGAATGCATATTTATCATCATAATCAAGAATTTTCGTTGAAAAAATACCACTTATTTTTAGTTGTTTCTTATAGGGAATTGTTAGACCAATATTTTGGTCAATTGGACTAAAAACAATCATTTTATCGCCTATTTCTTTTCCTAATCTATATGCTATATCCTGACCTATGATAATCTCACCAGATTTTGGATATAATCCACGCAAATTGATTTTATAGAAGCTTGGTAAAGTATTTTGATCGACAGCTTTTAATGATACTATTCTTTTACTATCTTTTCCTTCAAGAACTGCTTTCCTTTCCATGAATGGCATAATTGAAGAAATTCCATTTAGTTTATTGAAAATATTTTCAATATTATTATCGTATACTCGGATATCTCCATCAAACCCCTTTAATTTTTTATGTACATAAGTTTCAAATCCATTCATCACAGAAATTGCAACTACTATCGCAAAACAACCTATCCCCATACCCACCATGGATATTATCCCTAAGTATCTACCATATTCTATTTTATGATTATAAAATCTATTTGATATAATCATCTCCCAATTCATTCGTACCTCAAAGCTTCAGATGAATTAAGATCTGATATATTTCTTACGGGCAACCACGATGCAATAATTGCAAGAAAAAATGAACTAAATAATATTTTAAAAAAAATATTGTAATTAAAAGCAAAAGGTATTTGATCCATGAAATAAATATCTGATGGTATTTTTAGAATTTCATATTCTAACTGAATCAGTATTATGAATGAGCTAATCAATCCTCCAGCTATTCCACCAATCAAGCCTATAAAACCACCCTGTAATATGAAAATATTTTTTAATAATCCACCATGCATCCCTTGGGCTAATAAAATACCAATTTGTTTGGTTTTTTCTATTATTATCATGGTGATTGCAGCAATTAGATTTATTAATCCAACTAATGCAATTAAACCAAACATTAGATAAGCTGGCAATTTTTGGAGTGAAATCCATCTGAATAATAATTCATGCTTTTCTTTCCACGTTTGGTAATAGAATGGATATTTAACATCTAGTTTTATATTTGTAAAATTATAATTATTATGAATAAAACCAGAAATCTGATTTTCAGATAAAGATAAGATAGATCTAGCATCGTTATTGGAAATATATACTACGGTATTATCGTACTCCTGTAGTCCTGAATGAAATATTTCTTTTACTTTTAAAGCTTTAATTAATGGCCCAGAGATTATTGAATTATTGAATGATAAAGATTGCAAGTATACCGTATCACCAATATTAATATCAAAAGATAAGGAAACTCCATTACCAATAATAATTTCACCTTCAGAAATTTTCTCAGTCTTATTATTCGATATTGATTTTGGGACATATTCCAATCCCTCGATCAATACTCCTTCTGCTTTAGATCCAATTCTGAGTAATGCGGAACCATTAATGTAAGGAGTAAAGGTATCACTAGAATTATTTATTAATAAATTAATGTTAGAATCAAATATGCTGAACGACTTACCAAGTATATGACTTATCCTACCTTTTCCTTCAAATGATGAAAGTTTATAAGATATTGTTTCTTCAAAACCTTGTATAATACTTGCGGTAAGCATGAGTGCGGTTACACCTATCGATAAACCTCCTATTGCTAGCCAACTAGCGTAAGTAGAAAAACTACCAGAACCCTTTGAAAATAAAAAACGTAATGCAAATCTAAGACTTAATGGTATTTTCAAAACTATTGAGATCTAAGGGTAGGAAAGAAAATCACATCCTTTATCCAGCGATTACCTGTAAGCATCATAGTTAATCGATCAATACCTAACCCTACACCACCAGTAGGGGGCATACCGCTTTCCATAGCTTGAATAAAATTTTCATCAATTGGTTGTGCTTCTTCATCTCCTAAATCTTTTAATCTAGCTTGCTCCTCAAGTCTTTTTCTTTGGTCAACTGGGTCGTT
>CAZPIF010000016.1:0-15055 GCA_964586565.1 uncultured bacterium | reverse complement strand
ATTTGATTATCAAAATAATCATTCCCAGGGTACCACAATTGGTCAGAATCATTTGAAATTCCAGAGTGGAATAAAAGATATGCTGTTGACAAAGTAAGGATTACATTACGAATTTCATTATCTGAAAACATGTCATTCGAATTTTGGCAAAGAATTGTACAAAATAAATTGGTGGGAAACTCAAAATCACAGTGGTCTGCTTCTATTACACTAATTGCATAGCCATATTCGGCTTCGAGGTAAACATTCAATCCATTACCATTAGCATTACAAGAACTTGCTCCAGCCATTAAGCCCCAAACTGGTATTGAAATATTTGATACATGTGATAATGCCAGATATTCGTCATTCCATGAAGGGTTTATTGCATCCACAAGATCTAAACCAAGAAATGCAATCGCATTAATGTCCTGCTGCGCTGCAATAATACCTCGCATACCACCAGCAGAATGACCTCCATAAATAACTGGTCCGTCACCGGCAATCTGCTGTGAGATAAAATTAAGATCGGTAGCATCTTGTATTGGGTCATTGTCAATAATTGAGGAATGTAGTAAGTCCATTGTTATTACTTTAATTCCCCAACTTGCATAGTGTTGAGCAAAACCAGCCATTATGCTTTTATTTCTTGAGAATCCATGAATTAATATCAAATAAACTGAATTTTCTATTTCGCTTGTAAAGAATAAAGAATATTCCAACGATTCATCGTTTGAAACATTTAATGAATTTGATATAATTGTTACTTCATATGGACCAGGTTCTGAAAAATCTCCGTATAAAACCTGTGAAGAGAAAAATAAAAAAATTATTTTTTTAATAAATAATTCCACTTTCAATCATTCTAAATTAATCTAGTCATTTCGTAACTTGATCCAGTAATAGTTAATTCTTTTTATATTATTCTAATACCAAAATTATTTATTGATTTGTGATTCTTTTTTAGCGCTGGGTTTTACTTTTTTAATCAAATCTTCAGATAATGCATGTTGTAGCTTCATCCAAAATTCAGGATTCTCATTTTGCATATTTTTTAAACGACCGCTCCTCCATGAAATAAAAATCAATTCTTCATTTACATAGACATCGGCTGATGCAGGTTCGCCAGATAAGAAGCTAATTTCAGCGATAAAAGCACCACGATCAAGGCTTGCTATAATTTCCCCATTGACTTGAACATTGGCTGATCCAGATAGTACAAGCAACAGATTATCTTGATGCTCACCAGAATGTATTAAGTAATCATCTGTAACTGATTTGATTGTACCCATATTCCAAAAATATAAGAACTCTCTAGTAGTTAAACTTTTGAATATTCCATCGTAAAGATCTCTAATTTCATCAGGAATTAATTTTGGGCGTCTTTCCAATATTATTTTTACTATGTTATAGGAGTTAACTAAAACAAAAACAGCGGTCCAGAATGCAGCAGTTTGATTATCAGCATAAAAGAAATGGTAAGTAAATAATAAGACCTGAGCAGCTGTCAAGGTGCTTCTTAGCCACAAGACCTCTCTAATTGCTAATGCAACAAAGGTCAAGGCATAACCAATGTTTAATATAAGTAAGGATTGTTCCAAATGGTAAAAGACAGTTGAATTAGATTTATTCGTGCGAATATTATTTAAATATAATCGACAATAATAGAAATTTTTATTATTAAAATGACAATATATTTATTAAATATATTTTCTGAAATAATAGTAGAATACATGTAATGCAATTAAGAAATTTTTTTTGGTATCTTTGAAAATGGAAATAATTAAAAAACAGAAAATATTAGAAATTGTAAAAGAAATTGATTTGGCACCCATCATCGAAGATGGTTTTATTTCATATTCAAATGGTGATTGTGTAATACCACAAATTGGTGAACTTAACTTTAATGATCCTCCAGGTGATGTGCATATTAAATATGGGTATATAATCGGAGATTTATATTATGTTATAAAAATTGCATCTGGATTTTTTGAAAATGATAAATATGGTATACCCAATGGACAAGGAATGATGCTTGTTTTTAATCAAAAAACTGGTGAGCCTGTTGCATTATTACTTGATGATGCAGTCCTAACTGATATTCGTACAGCTGTTGCTGGACAAATATGTGCTAACAAATTATCTAATAAAATCACTAATGTTGGTATAATCGGAACAGGTCTTCAGGCTAGATTGCAAATTAAGTATTTAAATAAAACAAATAATTTTAGCAATATCTATGTTTGGGGTAGAAACCAAACAAAAACGGAAAAATATAAATTTGATATGGAAAATTATGGCTTCAGTGTTACTACATGCACTTCAGCAAGTGAAGTTTTAAAAAATTGTAACATTATTATTACAACTACAGCTAGTAGCAATCCATATATATCAATTAATGATATTTTACCAGGTACTCACATTACTGCTGTTGGTTCAGATACTCCTCTTAAGCGTGAATTAGGAGAAGGAGTAATTAAAACAGCCGATGTAATTGTAGCTGATAGTATTATTCAATGCCAAGATAGAGGTGAAATATCTCATGCCCTAAAAGAAAAACAAATTTTAGATAAAGACATAATTGAGTTAGGTAATATATTATCAAATAAAGATATTGGACGCAGTAGCGAAGAGCAAATTACAGTAGCGGATTTAACAGGTGTTGCAGTGCAAGATATCAAAATAGCAGAGGCGGTATTTCAAAATTATTTGGAGAAAAAAAATGAAATTTGAAGAATTTACACTAGAGAGAAATCAATCTCTTTATGAGAACGAAGTAGATTATAACTTATCTGAAAGTGGTGTTCATCCACTAAAATTATCAGAAATATTATCTAAAGATGAACAAACTCAAATTTTAGATATGGAACTATATTATGGCTATACAAATGGCACACCGGAACTAAGAAAAAGAGTTGCAGAAATATATAATTGTGATCTATCTATAGATAATGTGCTGATAACATCAGGCTCTGCTGAAGCTAATTTCCTATCAGTAATGACACAGTTAAATCCGGGTGATGAAATAGTTTACATGGTACCTAATTATTTACAAATATTTCATTTAGCAAAAAGTTTTGGTGTTAAGGTCAATTGTCTTCCAATTAGACAGGAATTAGATTGGCAGTGGGATATAGATGAATTAAAAAAATTGGTCTCAAGCAAAACTAAAATGATTGCAATATGTAATCCAAATAATCCAACTGGTGCAATAATGAATGATGAAATAATGGGTGAAGTTATTTCAATTGCAAATAAATTAGATTGCTGGTTGTTATCTGATGAGGTCTACAGAGGGGCAGAACTGAATGGTATTGAGTGCAGCTCATTTGCAGGTGCAACGAAAAAAACAATTGTTAATGCAGGATTGTCAAAAGCCTACAGCCTTCCAGGACTGCGATTAGGATGGACTATTGGTTCAGAAGATTATATTAAAAGAGCGTGGTCATTTCATGACTATACAGTTATTAATGTTGCATATATGAGTGACTGGATTGCTTCAAAAATATTAACTGAGAAACGTAGAAAAAAAATTCTAAATCGAACAAAAGAACATCTGAACCATAACCTTAATAAACTATGTCAATGGGCAGAAGATGTACCTTTGTTAAAAATAAATCGATCTCAAGCAGCAGCAATTTCATTTGCTAAGATTAACCTACCAGTTCCTTCGGAGGATATTGTTATAGAACTTAGGGATAAATATAGTGTGCTTCTTACAGCTGGACAGTGGCATGGTTTAGAGGGGTATCTCCGAATAGGATACGGAACACCCACTGATTATGTAATGAGTGGTCTTGATAGAATTAAAATTTTTTTACATAATAAAAAATAAAAATATTAAATAAGTTTCAGAGACTGTATTTATATAAGATATAATATTTTGTCTAATTTATAATAGTTGAAGAGTATTGTAATATGTCGAAATTGAATCCATATATATTCCGTGAATATGATATAAGAGGTAATGTTTTAGAAGATTTCCCTGAGCACCTTGTAATTAAATTAGGTAAGGCCTTTGGAACTTTTGTGAAACGTGCTGGAGGAAGTGAGGTTGCTATAAGTGGAGATATAAGACTTACTACACCAATGCTTATCAACCATTTTAAAATTGGAGTACTATCTACAGGCGTTGATATAATAAATCTTGGAATATTACCAACTCCTGTTAATTATTTTTCGATGTTTCATTTAGGAGTTTTTGCTGCAGTTCAAATTACTGGTAGCCACAATCCACCAGAATTCAATGGTTTTAAGCTTTCAATGAATAAAAAACCAGTATTTGGCCAAGATATTCAAACTCTTTATCATTTAATAAATAAAATTGATTTTGAAACTGGGGAGGGAACTGAAGCAAGGTTCAAAATCATTGAGGTGTATAATGAGATGATAAGAAACAAAATAAAAATACAAAAACCACTACGAGTTGTTATGGATTGCGGAAATGCTGCAGCAGCAATAAATGCGCCGAAATTATTTAAATCATTTGAAAGGATTGAACTAAAAGAACTTTTTTGTGAACCAGATGGTACATTTCCAAATCATCATCCTGATCCTACAGTTGAAGAAAATCTTATTGAGCTCATAACAGAAGTTAAAGCTGGAGAATACGATTTGGGTATAGCATTTGATGGGGATGCAGATAGAGTTGGTGTTGTGGATGAAAAAGGTGAGATTCTATGGGCAGATCAGCTTATGTCAATCTTTTTACCTGACATAATACAAAATGGTGAGGACATTCTTTTCGATGTAAAATGTTCACAGGCATTGGTTGACATGATTAATCGGTATGGTGGTAATCCCATAATGTGGAAAACAGGGCATTCACTCATAAAACAAAAGATGGCTGAGCTAGATTGTAAATTTGGTGGTGAGATGAGTGGGCATATATTTTTTGCTGATGACTACTACGGTTATGATGACGCACTATATGTGGCTGCTAGGTTGTTAGAATTATTATCGAGAACAGACAAAAGTTTATCTGAATTAAAATCTGAAATTCCGAAATATTATTCTACTCCCGAAATTAGAATGGAAGCAAAGAATGATGAAGAAAAATTTAATATTGCTAACAAAGCTATTGAATATTTTACAGCAAACTATGATTGCATAACTGTTGATGGTGTTAGAATAAATTTTGATGATGGATGGGGACTAGTGCGAGCATCAAACACTCAGCCTGTTATAGTATGCCGGTTTGAGGCAATCTCAGATCAGAGGAAAGATGAAATAATGGGCTTAGTTATTACCAAGCTAAAAGAATTTGGTGAACTGAGTATTAGTGAGCATTAGTTTTGGAATTCAAAAAATTGATTGAAATGATACGTCAAGAGGTCAACGAAGGTCTAAAGAATATTCCGATACCAGATTATCCTAAATACCTTTATGATCCAATTCGTTATTCAATCACAAATAATGGTAAACGCTTTAGACCTATCCTAGCGCATTTGACTGGTAGGGCAAATAATATTGAGCCAAATGATCTAATGAATATATCCTTGGCAATAGAATTACTACACAACTTTACTCTTGTTCACGATGATATAATGGATAATGACACTATTCGTTATAGGAAAAAAACAATTCATGAAAAATGGGACTCCTCCACAGCAATTTTGGCTGGTGATGGTATATATACGATTGCTCAAATTATTTTGAATAAAATTTCAAAAAATTTCCATTCTCTTTCAAAATATTTTAATAAGACGACACTTGAAATTTGTGAAGGGCAGGCATTAGATAAAGAATTTGAAAATGATAATACCATAACAAGAAAAATGTATTTAGATATGGTTGATAAGAAGACAGGTAGTTTGCTAGGTGCTTCAGCAGCATTACCTATTATATATAATGGTGGAACAGATGAGCTTGTTAATACATATGAACAGTTTGGTCGGTGTCTTGGTAAAGGATTTCAAATACACGATGATCTTTTAGAGATTACTACAGATAGTCAGACTATGGGAAAAAGTTTAGGTAGTGATATTATAAAAGGGAAGCAGACTATCATGGTGATTATGGCAAGAGATAATTTCCCATCAGAATGGGAGGAATTACTGCATAAATCTGAACAACATACACTATTGAAGAATATTTGTTCTTTCTTTGATAAAAAAGGAATAATTCAAGAAACTAGATCAATCTTAAATTCTTATTTTAATCTGAGCCTTGATTACCTAAATAAAATTGATACTATTGTGACTGATGACCTTGTAAAGCTTGTTAAACTTATAGAAAATAGAACCTATTGATGTATAAGACACTAGATAAGGAAAATATGTTCAGTGCAATTTGGGACTTCCCAGAAAATTTAAATGATGCACTTGATCTTGGAAATAATATTAAACTAAACCAAGACTACAGTAATGTAACAGGTATTGTAATTGTTGGTATGGGAGGATCTGCAATTGGAGGTGATGTTGTCTCAATATTAGAAAAAAATAATATCACTATACCATTTATGGTTTGTCGTGGATATTCAGTTCCAAATTGGGTGAATAGAAATACTTTAGTAATATGTTCATCTTATTCAGGAAATACAGAGGAAACTTTAGCTGCCATTGATGACTCTTTGGCAAAGAATGCAATTATTTGTGGCCTTACGACTGGTGGGATTATGGCTGATAAATTAAGGTCAATTAATATGGATGTTGTAATTATTCCAGGAGGTTTACAGCCAAGAGCAGCATTAGCATTTTCATTTATTCCAATGATAAAATTATTGGAGAAAATTAAGCTACTCAAAACAAAAATTGATCGGTGGTTACCCTTAACTATTGAATCGTTACTAGCGAAAAGAAAAATATATAGTCAAGATTTTGATGAAAATCCACTAATTAATATATCTAGAAAAATTTATAAAAAAATACCAATAATATATTCTGATAGTTCTACGATGGGTATAGCTGCCTTGCGTCTAAAGGGGCAGATATGTGAAAATTCAAAGATGCTATGTTATTATAATGAACTACCTGAATTAAATCATAATGAAATAGTTGGGTGGGAAAATAACCCTGATTTATTTGATCGCCTATTCGTACTGTGGCTTATTGATAAATCTGATCATTATAGAGTAAAATTTAGGTCGGAGATAACTCAAAGTATATTAGATGAAAAAAATGTAGATCAAATTATAATCAAAATGAATGGAGATTCTTTTCAAGAAAGATTTCTTAATATGATTCATTATGGAGATTGGTTAAGTTTTTGGTGTGCAATTTTGCATCATACAGATCCAAGTCCTGTAAAAAATATTGATAGACTTAAAAATGAATTAATGAAAAAACGATGATACCTCTAAAAGTTATTAAAATTTCTTATGATTCTAAAGGTAAAACCTACGCTGTAATATTGAAAGAGATTACTGGATCCAAATGTCTTCCAATTATTATTGGATCATTTGAAGCTCAATCGATTGCTCTAGCATTAGAATCAATAGACTCACCAAGGCCGCTTACCCATGATTTAATTTGTGATCTAATAAATACTGATAATGGTTCACTTAAATCAGTCCGAATAAACAATATTAGAGACGGTGTTTTTTATGCCCAATTAGAAATTGAATCAAATACTTTCGGTAGTAAAATTATTGATTCAAGGCCTAGTGATGCGATAACCATAGCTTTAAAGATGAATAAGCCCATTTTAGTCCCTATGCCAATTATTGAAAAGGCTATTTTACTTGAAGATTCATTTGTTGATGATAATGAAAAATCGATCAATTTATCCTTGAGCACATTAAAGGAACGATTAGAATCTGCTATAGAAGAAGAAGAATATGAAACAGCAGCTAAGCTTCGGGATAAAATAATTGATTTAGAATCTTAGAAGGATGCACCTAGTTCTTCTAAAGCTAATTTTGCAGCAACTTGCTCAGCGGTTTTCTTATTGGTGCCAAGCCCTGAAGAATATTTAATAGAACCAATTTTTACTTCTACTTCAAAAGTTTTTTGATGATCAGGACCAGATATATCTTTTACAAGAAATATTGGATTATCAATTTCTACAGAATGGCAATATTCAATAAGCTTACCTTTATAATTTGTTGATTTCCAGGCCTCCTTTCTGTAAGCCCATACTGTATCTAAAATAAGTTTTCTACAAGGTTTAATTCCTCCATCAAGATACATTGATCCAATAAGTGCTTCAAAAAGATTTGCTTGTTGCTTTTCTTCTATTTTTTTTATGCTAAGGTTTACGCTGCTTTCAATATCGATATAATCAAGAAGGTCCAATAGTTGTCCAATATTAGCTAAATATTTTTTTTGCACTAATGATGCACGCCGCTGAGTTAAAAACCCCTCGTCGCCATCAGGGAATTCACGCATAAGTTCACGACTTACAATAATATCTAAAACTGCATCACCTAGAAATTCTAATCTTTCATAATTTTTTCTTGGTTTTGCGTTAATTGATTTATGGGTAAATGCCTGCTTTAGATATTCTTTATTATGGAAGATATAGTTAATTTTTTTTTCAAGTTTTGAAACAGCTTCAGCTCTGTCTAAAAAGTATTGTTTTAATTTGATAAATAAGTTCAATTGTATTCTTTAATACAAATAACAGCGTTGTGACCACCAAATCCAAAAGTATTTGATAATAAACATTTAACATTATGGTCTTGAGCTATATTTGGAACATAATCTAGGGAACAGTCTGGATCAGGTGTGTCATAATTGATAGTGGGGGGTAAAGTATTTTCAATAATTGTTTTTACTGATGCAACAGCTTCAATCCCACCCGCAGCACCAAGCAAATGCCCTGTCATTGATTTAGTGGAACTCACTTTAATTATTTTAGAATGGTCTTCAAATAGTGTTTTTATAGCAAAAGATTCATTCTTATCATTATATGGTGTAGAAGTACCATGCGCATTTATATAATCTATATCGCTTAAATTTAAACCGGCATCATATATTGCACGTTTCATTGCCAATAATGCACCACTTCCACCTTTACTTGGTTGTGTTATATGAAAAGCATCATCAGTCGATCCATACCCGGCTAATTCTGCTAGAATGTTAGCTCCTCTCTTTTTCGCATGTGATTCACTTTCAATAACTAATATTCCAGATCCTTCACCCAGTACAAAACCATTTCTATCTTTATCAAAAGGTCTGCTTGCTTTTTCAGGAATCTCATTCGACTGAGATAGTGCTCTCATGTTAGCAAACCCTGCTATTGTTAAACCAGTAATGCTTGCTTCAGTCCCACCAGTCACCATTGCATCGGCATCACCAGCTAGGATGAGTCTCATGGCTATGCCGATTGCATCAGTAGCAGATGCACAAGCAGAGGTAACGGTCTGATTGGGGCCTTGAAGATTCCATTTAATTGACAAATGGCCACCTGCAATATTTGCTATCATTTTTGGGACGAATTGCGGCGAAACTCTTCTAGAACCTTTTTGATCTATAACCTGTTGTTGTTCTTCAAGTGTTTGTATCCCGCCAACACCAGTACCTATTGTGACACCAACACGTTCTGAATTAAATGGTTGTGAATTAAGACCTGACATTTCAATTGCTTCATGTGTAGCCATCAAGGCATAAACTGAGAATGGATCTAGTTTCCGTATTTCTTTTTTATCAAGGACTAATTCAGGATTAAACTGGCTCAGTTGTCCAGCTATTTTTACACGATGGTTTGTTGGGTCAAAATATGTTATGGGGACTATACCGCTTTGACCTTTTGTTAAGCTAGACCAGAATTGGGAGACATTATTACCATTGGGCGTTACAGCTCCTATACCGGTAATGACAATTTTTTCTCTAGACATGCTTAGCTAAGAAAAGCTTAATTAACTTTATCTATATAGTCTACTGCAGATCCGACTGTGGTAATATTTTCTGCATCTTCATCAGGTATCTCTACACCAAATTCTTCTTCAAATTCCATAATTAATTCAACTGTGTCAAGCGAGTCTGCTCCTAGGTCATTAACAAAATGAGCCTCTGATTTAATCGCATCTTCTTCAACACCCAGTTTGTCGATTATTACTTCTTTTACTTTGTCAAATGTAGACATTTTGTCTCCTTATTTAATTTATGACCCTACCACCATCTACCGTGATGGTTTGGCCGGTGATATAGTTTGCTTCATTGGATGCTAAAAATAGCACAGTGTATGCAATATCTTCTGGCTTTCCAATCCTTTTTAAAGGGATCATATCCAATAAACTTGTTTTTGAATTCATAGGTAGATCACTTGTCATTTCTGTATCTATCCAACCTGGTGCAATACAATTGACAGTAATACCTCTGGACCCGACCTCTTTAGCTATAGATTGAGTTAGTCCAATTAACCCTGCTTTAGATGCAGCATAATTTGACTGACCAGCATTACCTGTTAGCCCAACTATAGACGTTATGTTAATGATTCTACCAAATTTATTTTTCATCATTGTTTTGATAACAGACTGCATACCATAAAAAGTACCACTAAGATTAGTTTCCAGTACCTCATCCCATTGGTTTTTTTTCATTCTCATAAGCAAAGAATCTCTAGTGATACCAGCATTATTGACAAGAATATCAATTTTTCCAAATTGTTTAATAACACTATCTACAGTCCTAATAAATTCAGTCTGATCACTAACATCGCAAGGCATTGCTATAGCAGAACCGCCATTTCCGCTAATTTCTTTAGCTAGTGATTCTATTTTTTTTTCCGATCTTGCAACGCAAATAACCGTAGATCCTGACTTTGCTAGGATATGTGAAATTTTATGGCCAATCCCTTGCGATGCACCTGTTACGATTGCGATTTTTCCATTTAATTCAAACAATTACTTTCTCCAATTCTTCGTAAGTACCAACACATTGAGTAGTTAAAGATTTATCAATACGTTTATTGAGACCTTTAAGAACACTTCCTGGACCAATTTCTATAAAAGAATTTACTCCTAAATTTTTCATTCCTAATACTGAGTTTATCCATTGCACAGGACTCTCTAACTGTTTTATAAGTGAATTTTTTATTTCTTCGCTTTTCATAATTGGTTTAGCATCAACATTTGAAAATAAAGGATATATTGTATCTGAAATTTCGAGAGAATTAATCAATTCAGCAAGTTGTTCCCTTGCTGGAGACATCAATGGAGAATGAAAGGCCCCACTAACTTTTAATTCAACTGCAAGACGTGCACCATTTTTTTTAGCAATTTGCATAATATCTTCTACAGCTTTTTCATTACCTGAAATAACAAGCTGGCTTGGCGCATTATAATTAGCAATAACAGCCTTTTTTGATGAGCTATACGATGAACATATTATTTCCAATTGTTCAATATCCATTCCAATAATTGCTGCCATTTTACCTTTTTCTAATAAGCTTGCTTTTGCCATATTCTCTGATCTAGTTTTTACTAAAAGGAGACCAGTCTCAAAATCAAAAGAACCACCAATTGTTAATGCAGAATATTCACCAAGGCTATGTCCTGCTAAATAATCAGGTCTGATTCCTTTTTTTATTAGTATAGTTCCGATGAGTACTGAAATAATATAAATAGCAGGCTGAGTATATTCTGTCATTTTTAATTTTTCTTCGGGACCATCAAAAATAATTGATTTAATATCGCAGCCCATTATTTTTTCTGCAAGGTCAAAATATTCTTTTGCTATAGATGAATTATCAAAAATATCTTGTCCCATTCCGACCTTTTGTGATGCTTGTCCTGGGAATATCCAGCCTACTTTGCTCATTTAGTTTCCCATTTGATTAGTATACTTCCCCAAGTAAAACCTGCACCAAAAGATGTGAGTAAAATATAATCTCCATCATGAATTTTATTTGCATTAACAGCTTCATCGAGCGCAATTGGAATAGTACCAGCAGTAGTGTTTCCAAATTTATCAATATTAATTAATACTCTATCCTCAGATATTCCACAACGCTCTGCAGCTGCATCAATTATTCTTTTATTTGCCTGATGTGGAATGAATAGAGCAATATCATCTCCAGATAAATTATTTTTTGAAAGTATTCTTGCTGAGACATCAGACATTCCTTTAACTGCATGTTTGAATACTGTTTTGCCATCTTGTTTGATATAATGTTGACGTTCTTTAACAGATTTTAAAGATGCTGGTATTCTACTTCCTCCTCCAGGTACAATAAGATAATCACCACCCGAACCATCCATATGCATTATTGAATCAATTATACCAAAATTATTTTTAGATGGCTCTAAAATGACACCACCGCCACCATCGCCAAAGATAACACAAGTATCTCTATCTTTAAAATCTAAAATTGATGTCATGGTATCTACTCCAATAACCATCACTTTATTATATTGCCCTGAGGTAATGAAATTAGCTCCTGTTACTAAACCATATAAAAAACCAGAACAAGCAGCACTTAGATCAAAACCCCAAGCATTTTTTGCCTTAATATTTTTTTGAACTATAGCAGCCGTAGATGGGGTAAAATGATCTGGGGTTACAGTACCAACTATGATCAAATCGATTTGATCAGCTTCAATTCCACTTTGATTTAGTAATTTTTCAGCAATTTTTGAGGATATATCTGATGTTGCTTCGTCCTGACTAACTACATGCCTCTGTAATATACCTGTTCTTGAACGAATCCATTCATCTGAGGTATCGACAATATTTTCAAGATCATTATTTGTCATTACCTTATCTGGTACACTATATGCAGTAGTAGTTATGGTAGCATTCATATCGAAATAAAAGGACTTACACTATATGATCTATATTGAATAGCTCAATCTTATAATTTAGAGATTTAGTTAAACTATTATTATTAAGATGCGGAGACCACTGGTCTCCCTCTATAATATCCACAATTTGGGCATGCTCTATGGGGCATTTTTGGTTGACTACATTGTGGACAAAGTCTAGTTGTGACATCAACTGATTTATAGTGAGTTCTACGTTTGCGTCCTCTTGATCTCGATTGACGTTTTTTTGGCAGTGCCATTTATACTCCTTAATTCTAAATTATATTTTTTAGATTATCCCAAACAGTGATATCCTTTTGGATCTTACATGTACAGGATTTTTCATTCTTATTTATTCCACAAACAGTGCATAGACCTTTACATTTATCATAACAAATGGGGTAACTTGGTTTAGATAATTCAATGATATCAGCAATAGCATTCCCAATATCTATTTGTTCGGTATTTGATTTTAGGGCAATCAATTCTTGATTATCATTTATATTATCAATATTACTACTTATTATTATGTTTGCAGGGATATTTGAAGGTAAATCCATTATCTGTAAACATTTTATGCATTGAATCTCAATTTTTGTATCTATATCTCCAAATAGTTTGAAACCACTTTGTATTTTTTTTACTGTAAAAACGCACTTAATTACTTTATCTTTGAAAATTGTTCCTCTTTCTGGTAATACATCGGTTGGTATATCAAATATTTTTTTTTTAAAACCGCTATCTAATTCTGATATTTTTAATATCATTGAAAAAAGGATATAAATTTACTGGATTAAGTGAAATTAACAAATAACTACAAATTTACATTTAGACCATACTCAATTATGTCAGTTTAATAAATTAGTTATTCATCTTTTTGTTCATTATCGTCGCCAGAGACATTTTTTTGGTTATCTAATTCTTCAATCTCATCTTCAATCTCATCTTCAATCTCATCTTCATCCAATCTAATGAGCAGGTCATCCTCATCACTTTTTTTCTTAAAGATAATAAACATAATTGTTTGCCCAACTGAAACAATTGATAGGCCATATGAAATAATTGATAGACCAATTAAAAAGTATGAAATAGATAGGATAACCGATGATATTGTTTCCATCATTGATAAGTCTATTGATTGACTTTGAAATTCGTAGGGGAAAAATTTAGGAAGAACGTAGGCTAAACCGACAGAATCAGTAATGGTAGTTCTTAAATACGATATCAAATCAACTATCCATGGAGTAAAAATAATCGATGATGCATGTGTAGTGATATTAGATAATTTTTCACCCATCAACCAATCAAATCCAAATACATAATTTATAAAACCAATACTATTCATCCAGAACCAATACATAATTTCTAGACTTAATAATACCAAGGGCATTAGAATTAAATGATATACAATAACCCTCCATCCTTGACCGATCGTAATTGAATATGAATTAAAAACTGTTCCTATTGTATCTTCTTCATAAACTCCAACTATAGATGGAGAGAAAAGCAATGATACGAATAGAACAAAGAAAGTGTAAATAGTAAAGACTGAACCAAAAAAATAAAGAAGGTAGGGGATTGCAAATATTATCTCTCCAAGATATGGAATGGATGACATGAGTGCAAATACTCCTGCAAAAATTATAAAGAATGCTATTATCAATAAGATTGTTAAAGGCGAAAGTACTACAGCGTTCCAATGTTTATAAGCATATGCCCATCCGTCATTACCAGAAAAAAAGTCATTACCTTTTAATTGTTTTAGAGTAATTCTACTTACAGCTGTACTTGACAGCATTATCATAAAAATCCATATAATTATTCCACAATAGTAGACTAGCCAGCTAGGCCATTGTGCTTCATGGCCAAATAAACATGGGTATAGACCATAATCTCTTATAGAATCAGTTAAATTAAATCCAGCAATTACAAGAGATAAGTAGCTAAATATCCAATAGGAAACAAACCCAATGAGGTTACCTAGAATAAACACCCATATTTTTTTACCGCTCAATCCTAAACGAGGAGCTAGAAATAAATCTCTAAAATTGTAATGAAGTTTAAATGGTCCCATTTGATTCTCTTTCCTTATATATCTTTCCTTACAAAATCAACCCAAGTAGTCATACCGAGTTCATCTGATAATGCATCAGCCGCTTTTTTTGCTACATTATAATTGTCATAGCTTCCTACACGAACTCTATACCAAATTTCATTCCCATTGAAAACTACCTTCTGTATGTAAGAGTCATAACCTTTTTTTATTAATTTTTGAGAAAAAAGCTGAGCATCATTTAACATTTTTTTTGATGTGATTTGAATTGTAAATCTATCAGTTTTAGCAGCAATTGATGCAGGTGTTAGACAAGTGCAAGGCACTATTAATGGTTT